>NZ_JBZAYE010000077.1:0-19008 GCF_058244205.1 Variovorax sp. 20P10.2.4 | reverse complement strand
AGGCGGGAAGGGAAATGGTCATAGGGGGTTCAGCAAGCGCGGGCCCCAGCGGGCCCGCGGGGGTCGGTCATTTCCAGAGCGCGCACTTGCTCTCGGCCTTGGTCGTGAAGATCTGGTCGCCCGGCAGCGTCTTGAGCACCTTCAGGTAGTCCCAGGGCTTCTTCGACTCGGACGGCGACTTCGCCTCCACCAGGTACATGTCGTGGATGAAGCTGCCGTCGGCGCGGATCTGACCCTTGCCGTAGAAGTCGTCGATCTTCATGCTCTTGAGCTGCGCCATCACCTTGTCGGCGTCGGTGGTCTTGGCAGCGGCCACGGCCTTCAGATAGGTCATCGTGGCCGAGTAGTCGGCGGCCTGCACGTCGGTCGGCATGCGCTTGGTCTTCTCGAAGAAGCGGTTGGCGAACTTGCGCGTGTCGTCGTTGAGGTCCCAGTACCAGCTCGTGGTGTGCAGCAGGCCTTCGGTGTTCTTCAGGCCCAGGCTGTGGATGTCGGTGAGAAACACCAGCAGGCCCGCAGTCTTCATGGTCTTGTTGATGCCGAACTCCCTGGCGGCCTTGATCGAATTGATGGTGTCGCCGCCGGCATTGGCAAGACCGAGGATCTGCGCCTTCGAGTTCTGCGCCTGCAGCAGGAAGGAGGAGAAGTCGGAGGCGTTGAGCGGATGCTTGACGCCGCCCACCACGGTGCCGCCCTTCTCCTTGATCACCGTGGTGGTGTCGGCCTCAAGCGCCGCGCCGAAGGCATAGTCGGCCGTCAGGAAGAACCAGCTCTTGCCGCCACGGTCGACCACCGCCGCGCCCGTGCCCTTGGCCAGCGCGACCGTGTCGTAGGCGTAGTGCACGGTGTAGGGGCTGCACTGCTCGTTGGTGAGCGCGGAGGACGCGGCGCCGTTGTTGAAGTGCACGCGCTTCTTCTCGGTGGCCACCTTCGCGGTCGCGAGCGCGGTGCCGGAGTTGGTGCCGCTGAACACCATGCTCAGGCCCTGCGTGTCGATCCATTCGCGCGCCTTCGAGGCGGCGATGTCGGCCTTGTTCTGATGATCGGCCGTCAGCAGTTCCACAGGCTGGCCATTGACCTTGCCGCCGAAGTCGTCGATGGCCATCTGGATCGCCATCGCGGCGTTCTTGCCTTCGAGGTCGGCGTAGAGACCGGACATGTCGGTGATGAAGCCGATCCGGACCTTCTCCTGCGCCTGTGCCGCGCTGGCCGCGCCGAGCGCCAGGATGCCGAGGCCGATGGCGGTGGCGATGAATGGGTTGCGTTGTTTCATGGGATTGCCTCCTTGGTGGATGAATGGGGATCGCTAGACACCGAGCAGCTCGGTGAGCACGGGCATCCTGGCTTCGAGTTCGGCAGCGCCGAACTTCAGGGCGATGCGGCCGTGCTCCATCACGTAGAAGCGATCGGCCAGCGGCGCCGCGAAGCGGAAGTTCTGCTCCACCATCACGATGGTGTAGCCCTTGGAACGCAAGGTCGTGATCATTCGCGCGAGCGCCTGCACGATCACCGGCGCCAGGCCTTCGGAGATCTCGTCGAGCAACAGCAGCTTGGCGCCCGTGCGCAGGATCCGCGCCACCGCCAGCATCTGCTGCTCGCCGCCCGACAGCCGCGTGCCCTGGCTGTGGCGGCGCTCCGCCAGGTTCGGGAACATCGCGTAGATCTCGTCGACCGACATGCCCTGCCCCGCGCCTTTCAGCTCCGGCGGCAGCATCAGGTTCTCCTCGCACGACAGGCTCGCGAAGATGCCCCGCTCCTCGGGGCAGTAGCCGATGCCCAGGTGCGCGATGCGGTGCGTGGGCATCGCGATCGTCTCCCGGCCATTGACCTCGATGCTGCCCTTGCGCGCGCCGGTCAGGCCCATGATTGCGCGCAGCGTGGTCGTACGGCCCGCGCCATTGCGGCCCAACAGCGTCACAACCTCACCGGGTTGCACGACCATGTCGACGCCATGCAGCACATGCGATTCGCCGTACCAGGCCTGCAGGCCCTTGATCTCGAGTGCGGCGGTCATCAGTGGGCTCCCTGCAGTTGGCCGTCGGTCGTGCCCATGTAGGCCTCCATGACCTGCGGGTTCTTCGAGACTTCCGCGTAGGGGCCTTCGGCCAGCACCGCGCCACGCTGCAGCACGGTGATGGTGTCGGCGATGGTCGAGACCACGCTCATGTTGTGCTCCACCATCAGGATGGTGCGTCCGGCCGACACGCGCTTGATCAGCTCGGCCACGCGATGCACGTCCTCGTGGCCCATGCCCTGCGTGGGTTCGTCCAGCAGCATCAGCTCGGGCTCCATCGCGAGCGTGGTCGCGATCTCGAGCGCGCGCTTGCGGCCATAGGGCAGGTTCACGGTCTGCTCTTCGGCGAGTTCTTCCAGGCCCACCTCCGCGAGCAGCTCGCGCGCCCTGGCGTTCAGCGGCTCGAGCGACTTCTCGCTCTTCCAGAAGTGATACGAAGTGCCCAGCCTGCGCTGCAGCCCCAGGCGCACGTTCTCCAGCAGCGTGAGGTGCGGGAACACGGCCGAGATCTGGAACGAGCGGATGATGCCGCGCCGCGCGATCTGCGCGGGGCGCTCGCCGGTGATGTCCTGGCCGTTGAAAAGGATCGTGCCGCTGGTGGGTTCGAGGAACTTCGTGAGCAGGTTGAAGCAGGTCGTCTTGCCTGCGCCGTTGGGGCCGATGAGCGCGTGGATCGAACCGCGCACGACCGAGAGGTCGACCTTGCTGACAGCAGTGAAGCCCTTGAACTCCTTGGTGAGCTGGCGTGTTTCGAGAATGCAGCCGCTCATCGACGGGCCTCTTCGCGCGGCGTGGTCTGGTTCATGCGCGCCTCGTTCATTCGTTGACGCACGAGAAGCTCGCCGCTGCATTGACATCGCCGCTGCCCTTGTACTTGGGCCAGGCCGGGTAGTCGCAAAGCGGCCGGGTGCGTCCAGGCACGCCCGCGGTGTCGGCCACGATCGGCGCGGTCGGCGACATGTCCTTCTCGACCCAGTTCTCGAGCGCACTCAGCGAATCCCAGCTGGCGTTGAACACCGTGCCCACGGCATGCGCGTAGCCCGGGATCTGGTAGTAGCGCATGAAGCCCTTCACGCGCTCCGCCCCCATGGTGGCGCGCACCCGGTTGAAGTACTGGTCGGTGGCGCGCGTGCTGACCAGTTGATCGGCGGTGCCATGCGCCATCAGCAGCTTGCCGCCGTTCGCGGCGAACGCCGAGAGGTCGGCCTGGTTGATGTCCTGCAGCCCCGTGAGCTCGGCGATGCGTGCCTGCCAGGGGCCGGGATTCTCGGGATCGAGCGTCAGCGAATCGAAAGCGGGGTTCTTCGTCACGAAGAAGCGCACCCACTGGTCCCAGAAGTTGGCGAGGTAAGCCGCGTCGGCGGGCATCGGCGATGCGGGCTGCTGCGTTCCCAGGCCCAGGTGGGTGACGGTCGATTGGGTCGGGTCGGCGCCCGGCCGGCCGAACTCGGCCCCCCAGGCATTGAAGCCCGGATACTGGTTCTCCCCACTGCCGAGCGGGTAGTTGAAGACGGCCGGCGTGTCGATCACCTTGAAAAGGGCGATCTGCGCATCCGACAGGCAGTCGTCCGCCGTGTCGGCACCGCCCGGGCAGCGCAACGGCTTTCCGTCGAGCAGCGCGGTCGCGGGATCGAAGCGCTGGTTGCACGCGCTCTGGTTGCTGATCAGCCCGTCCTTCACGCCATCGATGGCATCGCAGGCCTGCATCACCGCGTCGAACAGCGCGGCGCGCTTCGTGAGGCTCGGGTAGGCACCCGGCACCGTCATCGCACGCGTGATGCGTCCGAATTGAAGATCGAGGCTGGCCGCGTTGAAGGCCGGATAGAGAACGATGGCGCCGTTGAAATCGGTCGGCCATTTCTGCACCACCGCGAGCGCTTCGCGGCCGCCCGACGAGCCGCCCGCGAAGTAGCTGCGCTGCGGGCGCTGGGCATAGCGCTGCTCGATCAGGAACACGGCCGCGTCGCGCGTCTTCTTCAGGGCCTCGAACGAGAAGTTGCGCAAGGCCTCCGTGTTGAGCGCGAAGGCCCCGAGGTTGGCGGGATCGGTGGTCGCGTCGTGGCCCGAGTCGCTTCCGAACACCGCATAGCCGCGCCCGACCGGGTCGAGTGCGTCGACGGGACCGGCGGGCACGTTGCCGGCGACAACGGGAATGCTGCCGTCGTAGCCGCCACCGCCGTACATCACCGCCTTGCGGTTCCACTCGGTGGGCAGCAGCAGCGTCATCTTGATCGGCGGCGCGGCGGGATCGACCGGCGCGATCTCGGCGCTGAGCTTGCAATGCTCGCCGTAGTTCTTCGGCGCCTTGCCGCCCGCGGGCACCAGCGTGGCCGCCGTCACCTTGGCGCCGCCGGTGGCGAGCGCGATCGCCGATGCGGGAACGGAGAGCTTCGCCATCTGCTCGCAGTTCAGCGGCGTGGCCGCGGCCGGCGCGGGTGTTGGCGCCGGCGCCGGCACCGCTGCCTGAGGCACGAATGCCACGCCACTGCCGCTCCCGCCGCAGGCGCCCAGCAAGGCTGCCGCGGCGAGTGTCGCGGCGAAGGAGATGCGTGGCCCGGCGCTCGTCGCGCGGCGTTGCGATGAAAACTGAATGCTTCTGTTCATGCTTGTCTCTCTTTGTGGTGGAGTCGAGAAATCGCCATGCGCGCATGGCCTGCGGGATACACGGTGTCGGGCGCGGATCAATGCGGCGGGCGTTCTCGCGCCAACATGCCCTGCCGGCGTTCGCGCACCGATTGCCAGCGCGCGTCCGTCCATTCGTAGAAGCCGTGGCCGGTGGCCGCGCCGCATCGGCCCGCCGCCACCAGGGTCTGCAGCAGCTGCAGCACCGACTCGTTCTTCTCGAGCTGCGGCATCAGGTGGCCGCCGATGTCGAGAAAGGTGTGCAGGCCGCCGAGGTCGGCCGTTTCGAGCGGACCGAAGGACGCGTAGCGCTTGCCGATGCAGGAGCGCACGACCGCATCGACGGTGGCCGCGTCGGCCACGCCGCTTTGCACCAGGTGGAGCGCTTCGCGCAGCACCGCGAACTGGATCCGGTTGCCGACGAAGCCTGGCGCCGCCTTGCTCAGCAGCACCGCCTCGAAGCCCGCGCTTTCGAGCCGGCCGCGAAGGGCCGCGCAGGCCTCGGGCGCGGTGGCTTGCGCCGGCACGAGTTCGACGAACGGGATGACATGCGGCGGATTCCAGAAGTGCGCGACGAGAAAGCGCTCGGGATGTGCCATGCGCTCGCACAGCACGTCCGGCATGAAGCCGCTGGTGTTGCTCGCGATCAAGGCATGGGAGGGCAGCACGGCCTCGAGCTCGGCATAGAGCGCATGTTTGACTTCGAGTCGCTCGACGACGGCCTCGAACACGAGCGAGGCATCGGCCAGCGCCGCAAGGTCGGCCACGACGCGAATCCGCGCGCGGGCCGCGTCGCGCTCGGCCTCAACGATGCGGCCCGCGGCCATCAATTCCTCGAAGATTTTTTCCGCCAGCGCGGGCAGTTCGGCGCGTCGCGCTTCGCTGAGATCGAACACGTCGACCGCTTCACCGGCGAGTGCCAGGCAGCTCGCGATGCCCACGCCCATGAGGCCCGCTCCCACCACGGCCACGCGTCGATCGCTCTCGTTCATGCAGCTTGTCTCCATCATCTCGTCGCGCCGAAATCGCTCGGCCCTTTGCGTCGGTTTTGCAGAAAGCATGCCCATCGATCTCAGCCGTGGCGGCGCGCGCGTTTTTCATTCGGGCGCTTCGCGTAAACCCGAATGCCGCGAGCGCGCGCGACGCTGTGCAAGCGATGTCCAATACTGTCCAGGCCAATGCACACCACGTCCAACAACTGGACATCGATTCGGAGCGTCTAAAGTCACGCCCCTGCGCGCCACCGCCGCGCGTCATGGACATTCGCACCCGCGAACCAAGGGAGTCAGCCATGCTGCAGATCAAGGGAGACCAGGCCTTCGACCTGGCGAGCATCCGGGGCCAGGCCCTGCAGTCCTTCTTCGAGCTGTTCGGCCAGCTCGCCGAGGGCGCCTTCGTGATCGGGCGCGATGGCAAGGTCATCTGGGCCAATGCGCGCTACCTCGCCTTCATCGGCCTGGAGCCCGACCGGCCGGTGGTCGGCCAGCACATCTCGACCGTGGTGCCCGCGACCCGCATGCCCGAGGTGGTCGAGACCGGCCGCTCGATCCCCTTTGACCTGGTCGAGGTCAACGGACGCTGGGCCGTGGTGTCGCGCTTTCCGATCAAGAACGACGCGCAGGAAGTCATCGGCGGTTTCTGCTTCGTGCTGTTCGACGAGCTCGATCCGCTGCGGCCGATGCTCGCGCGCATCCAGCAGTTGCAGAACGAGCTCGAGCGCACGCGCTCGAAGCTCAACCAGCTGCGCCGCACGAAGTACGAGTTCAGCCACTTCGTCGGCTCGAGCCCGCAGGCCGCGCAGGTGCGGCGCAGCGCGCGGCAGGTGGCGGCCACCGACTCGACGGTGCTGCTGCTCGGCGAGACCGGCACGGGCAAGGAGATGGTCGCGCAGGGCATCCATGCGGCCTCGCGGCGCGCGCGGCAGAACTTCATCGGCGTCAACGTGGCGGCCATTCCCGAGGAACTGATGGAGGCCGAGTTCTTCGGCTCCGCGCCGGGCGCCTACACCGGTGCCCATCCCAAGGGCCGCACCGGCAAGATGATGCTGGCCGACAAGGGCACCTTGTTCCTCGACGAGATCGGCGACATGCCGATGCGCATCCAGGTCAAGCTGCTGCGCGCGCTGCAGGAGCGCGAGATCGAGCCGATCGGCGGCAACACCGTGATCCCGCTCGACCTGCGCGTGATCGCGGCCACCAGCCGCGACCTGCGGCAGCTGGTCGAGACCGGCCAGTTCCGCGCCGACCTCTACTACCGCCTGAGCGTGGTGCCGATCCAGATCCCGCCGCTGCGCGAGCGGCTCGAGGACCTGCCCGAGCTGGTCGACCTGCTGCTGGCCGAACTCTGCGCCACGCTCGGCATGCGCGAGAAGGACATCGCGCCCGACGCGCTGGCGCTGCTCGCGAAGTTCGGCTGGCCCGGCAACGTGCGCGAGCTGCGCAACGTGCTCGAGCGCGCCTGCGTGGTGTCTGGCGATGCCTCGGAGCTGCGCGCCGAGCACATGCTGCTCAACGACGGCGCGCGGCCGGCGGCAGTGCCTGCAACGGCCTCGCCGCTGCGCCACGACCTGCATGCCGCCGTGAACGAGACCGAACAGAAGGCCCTGCTGAACGCGCTGCAGGAGACCAAGGGCAACAAGCTGCTCGCGGCCCGCCTGCTCGGCATCAGCCGCTCGACGCTCTACAACAAGCTCAAGCAGATGGCGCTCGAGCGTTAGCGACCCGCGCGCTCAGCCGCCGCGGAACTGCCCGCGCAGGAAGTTGCGGTGCCGCGCGATGTGCCCCATCTGCGCGGGCGCGATGGTGCCGCCCAGGTCGTTCTCGTCCGCGCCGTTGAGCACCGCGTTCGCATGCGCGAGCGCGCGCGCCACGATCTCCTCCTCGCTCACGCCGAGCTGCGCACCCAGGTCCAGCGCCACGCGCCGCATCGCGCGCTGCGACAGCATCCACATCGCGCCGAAGCGGTCCCACGCGAGCGCGGACTCGCCGGCCTTCTCGTGCTCGGCGAGGATGTCCTTGAGCGGCTTGGCGAGCAGCGCGTCCATCGCCTCGAGCCGCTCGCTCAGCGCGGCATTGCGCTCGGCCAGCTGCTCGGGCGTGGGCCCCGGCTCCGCCGCCTTGGGCGCGGGCGGCGGCGGTGGCACGAAGCCGGCCACGTTGGCATCGGCGGGAACGATCTGGAGTTGGTCTTGCAGGCTCATGATTTCTTTCCGTGGCCGGTGTCTGTCGAGGAAGTCTTGCGGCTCGTCATCGCCGTCGCGCGCAGCCCGGGCAGGTCGAGCACGCGCAGGCCGCCGTATTCGACGCGGATCAGCCCCTGCGCCGACAGCCCGTTGAGCGCCTCGTTCACGCGCTGGCGCGACAGGCCCACGAGGTAGGCCAGTTCCTGCTGCGTGATGCGCAGGACCTCGCCCACGCCCGGATAGAGCACCGGGTTGAACAGCGAGACCAGGTTGCGCGCCACGCGCGCGTCGGGGTTGTTGAGGCGGTCGATCTCGAGCGCGGCGATGAACTGGCCCAGGCGCTCGTTGAGCTGGTTCATCACGAAGCGGTTGAAGCCGATCGAATGGTCGAGCAGCCAGTGGAAGCTCTCGATCGGCAGGCCCGCGACGAGGCTGCGCCGCAGCGCCTGGATGTTGTAGCGGTAGGGCTCGCGCTTCATCACCGTGCCTTCGCCGAACCAGCCGCCGGGCGGCACGCCGGTGTAGGTGACCGAGCCGCCGTCGGCGTTGTCGTTGCTCATCTTGAGCAGGCCCTCGACCACGCCGAACCAGTAGGTGGGCGAGCGCCCCACGCGGCAGACCAGGTCGCCGACCTCGGCCTCGCCGACCACCAGCGCGGCCTCGGCGCGGCGGCGCTCGGGCGCGGTGAGCGTGAGCAGCCAGGGGATGCCATCGAGCTCGGCGGCATTGGGCGGACGCACGCGGTCCTTGATCGAACTGCCCGCGGCGAGGGGGAGGTTGAGCGAGGGGCTGCCGGTCGGCATCGGGAAACTCCGGGGAGTAGTGTCCCTAGGATTGTCGTTGGAACGACAACTGGACGTCAAAGTGCGGCCCTACGATCCGCGCACCGTGCAAACAAACGCCCTCACCTTTCCCCGCCTGCTGCTTGCGCATGCGCAAGCGCAGCCCGAGTCGCCCGCGGTGCGGGAGAAGGACCTCGGCATCTGGCAGACCTGGACCTGGCGCGCCGTGGCGCAGGAAGTGCGCGAGATCGCGTGCGGCCTCGCGAGCCTGGGCTTCAAGTCCTTCGACAACCTAGCGATCGTCGGCGCCAACCGCCCGCACCTGTACATGGCGGTGGTCGCGGCGCAGAGCCTGCGCGGCGTGCCGGTGCCGCTGTACCAGGACGCGGTGGCCAACGAGATGGTGTTCATGCTCGACGACGCGGCCATCGACTTCGTGGTGGTCGAGGACCAGGAGCAGGTCGACAAGCTGCTCGAGTGCCGCGACCTGCAGGCCGAGCGCGTAGCACGCGGCGAGGGCCGCCAGGGCATCCGCCACATCATCTACGACGACCCGAAGGGCCTGCGCCACTACGACCAGCCCGGGCTGATCGGCTACGAGCAACTGCGCGAGCTCGGCCGCGCCTACGACCAGGCGCATCCGGGCGTGTTCGACGCCGCGGTGGCCAGCGGCGAGGCCACCGACGTGGGCGTGATCCTCTACACCTCGGGCACCACCGGACGCCCCAAGGGCGTGTGCCAGACGCATGCGAGCTTCATAGCGGCAGGCCGCGGCGGCGTGGAGACCGACAGGCTCGGCCCCGGCGACAACATCATGAGCTACCTGCCGATGGCCTGGGTCGGCGACCACCTGTTCTCGGTGGCGCAGTGGCTGGTGGGCGGCTTCACGCTCAACTGCCCCGAGTCGGCCGCCACGGTGATGAACGACATGCGCGAGATCGGCCCGAGCTACTACTTCGGTCCGCCGCGCACCTTCGAGGGTCTGCTCACCGCGGTGTCGATCCGCATGGAGGACGCGGCGGCTCCGAAGCGCTGGCTCTATGCGAAGTTCATGGCGCTCGCGCAGCGCGTGGGCGCCGACATCCTCAACGGCCAGCCCGTGGGCGCCGGCGACCGGCTGCTGTACGGCCTGGGCAACCTGCTGGTCTACGGGCCGCTGCGCAACGTGCTGGGCATGAGCCGCATCCGCGTGGCCTACACCGCGGGCGCGGCGATCGGGCCCGACCTGTTCCGCTTCTACCGCTCGATCGGCGTCAACCTCAAGCAGTTCTACGGCCAGACCGAGACCTGCGCCTATGTCTGCCTGCAGCAGGACGGCAAGGTCAAGCTGCAGACCGTGGGCACGGCCGCGCCGGGCATCGAACTCAAGATCGCCGACGACGGCGAGGTGCTGGTGCGCGGCGTCTCGGTGCTCAAGGAGTACTACAAGCGCCCCGACGCCACCGCCGAGGTGCTCGATGCGAACGGCTACTTCCACACCGGCGACGCCGGCGTGCTCGACAGCGAGGGCCACCTGCGCATCATCGACCGCGCCAAGGACGTGGGGCGGCTCGCGGGCGGCGCGATGTTCGCGCCCAACTACATCGAGAACAAGCTCAAGTTCTTCCCGCAGATCAAGGAAGCCGTGTGCTTCGGCCATGCGCGCGACGAGGTCAGTGCCTTCGTCAACATCGACTTCGAGGCCGTGGGCAACTGGGCCGAGCGCCGCGGCCTGGCCTATGGCGGCTACGTCGACCTGGCCGGCAAGCCCGAGGTGCTGGCGCTGATCGCCGAGTGCCTCGGCAAGGTCAACGCCGACCTGGCGGCGGAAGCCGGGATGGGCGAGACGCAGATCGCGCGCTTCCTGGTGCTGCACAAGGAGCTCGACCCCGACGACGACGAGCTGACCCGCACGCGCAAGGTGCGCCGCGGCTTCATCGCCGAGAAATACGCGGTGCTGGTCGAGGCGCTGTACGCCGGCAAGACCGAGCAGTTCATCGAGACCCAGGTGAAGTTCGAGGACGGCCGCACGGGCGCGGTGAGCGCGACCCTGAAGATCGTCGAGGCGAAGCGCTTCCCCGGCATGGCAAAGGCGGCCTGACATGGCAAGAAAAACCGGCGACGTCATCCTGGACGTGCAGAACATCTCCCTGAGCTTCGGCGGCGTGAAGGCGCTGACGGACATCAGCTTCAACGTGCGCGAGCACGAGGTGCGGGCCATCATCGGTCCCAACGGCGCGGGCAAGAGCTCGATGCTCAATTGCATCAACGGCGTGTACTGGCCCCAGCAGGGCTCGATCACCTTCCGCGGCCAGACCTTCAAGCACATGAACTCGCGCCAGGTGGCCGAGATGGGCGTGGCGCGCACCTTCCAGAACCTGGCGCTGTTCAAGGGCATGAGCGTGCTCGACAACATCATGACGGGACGCAACCTCAAGATGAAGAGCGGCCTGCTCGCGCAGGCGTTGCGCTGGGGCCCGGCCGAGCGCGAGGAGCTCAAGCAGCGCGAGTTCGTCGAGCACATCGTCGACTTCCTCGAGATCCAGGCACACCGCAAGACGCCGGTGGGCCGCCTGCCCTACGGCCTGCAGAAGCGCGTGGACCTGGGCCGCGCGCTCGCGATGGAGCCGCAGGTGCTGCTGCTCGACGAGCCGATGGCCGGCATGAACGTGGAGGAGAAGCAGGACATGAGCCGCTTCATCCTCGACGTGAACGACGAGTTCGGCACCACCATCGTGCTGATCGAGCACGACATGGGCGTGGTGATGGACATCTCCGACCGCGTGGTGGTGCTCGACTACGGCAAGAAGATCGGCGACGGCACGCCCGACGAAGTGCGCAACAACGAAGACGTGATCCGGGCATACCTGGGCGTGGAGCATTGATATGTGCCCCCACGCTCATCACTTTGTGTATTCACTGCCCCCCAAGGGGGCGCAAGCCTCCCTTGGGGCGGCCCTACGGGAGGCTTGAATGGGCTTTTTCCTAGAAACCCTCTTCGGCGGCCTGATGGTCGGCATGCTCTATTCGCTGATAGCGATCGGCTTCGTGCTGATCTACAAGGCCTCGGGCGTGTTCAACTTCGCGCAGGGCGCGATGGTGCTGTTCGCGGCGCTCGCGATGGCGCGCTTCGCCGAATGGATCCCGCAGTGGCTGGGCTTCCAGAGCCTGATCCTCGCGAACATCCTGGCCTTCGTCGCGGCGATGGCGATCATGGTGGTGGTGGCCTGGCTGATCGAGCGGCTCGCGCTCAGCAAGCTCGTGAACCAGGAGGGCATCACGCTGCTGATGGCCACGCTGGGCATCGCCTACTTCCTCGACGGCCTGGGCCAGACGCTGTTCGGCAACGACATCTACAAGATCGACGTCGGCATGCCGAAGGAACCGCTGATGGTGCTCGAGAGCACCTTCCAGGGCGGCCTGCTGCTGAGCCAGGAGGACCTGATCGCGGCGCTGGTGGCGGCGGCGCTGGTGGTGGTGCTCGCGATCTTCTTCCAGAAGACCGCCACCGGCCGCGCGCTGCGCGCCGTGGCCGACGACCACCAGGCGGCGCAGTCGATCGGCATTCCGCTCAATCGCATCTGGGTGATCGTGTGGTCGGTGGCCGGCTTCTCGGCACTGGTGGCCGGGATCATCTGGGGCTCCAAGCTCGGCGTGCAGTTCTCGCTCTCGCTGGTGGCGCTCAAGGCACTGCCGGTGGTGATCCTCGGCGGCCTGACCTCGATCCCCGGCGCGATCATCGGCGGCCTTTTGATCGGCGTGGGCGAGAAGCTCTCGGAGATCTACCTCGGGCCGATGCTCGGCGGCGGCATCGAGATCTGGTTCGCCTATGTGCTGGCGCTCGTGTTCCTGCTGGTGCGGCCGCAGGGGTTGTTCGGCGAGAAGATCATCGATCGGGTCTGAGATGTTTTACAGAGAAAACGGCCAGTTCAAGTCGACCTACCGCGCCGACCAGCAGATCTTCCCGATCCTGCAGGACCGCGTGGCGATCCTCGCGCTGCTCGCGGTGGCCTTCATCGCGGTGCCGCTCGGCGTGTCGGACTACTGGATGCGCGCCATCCTCACGCCCTTCCTGATCCTGTCGCTCGCGGCCATCGGCCTCAACGTGCTGGTGGGCTACTGCGGCCAGATCTCGCTGGGCACCGGCGCCTTCATGGCGGTGGGCGCCTACGCGGCCTACAACTTCCACGTGCGCATCGACGGCATGCCGCTGATCGCCTCGCTGCTGCTGGGCGGCCTGTGCGCCACGGTGATCGGCGTGCTGTTCGGCATCCCGAGCCTGCGCATCAAGGGGCTGTACCTCGCCGTCGCCACGCTGGCGGCGCAGTTCTTCACCGACTGGGCCTTCCTGCGCATCCAGTGGTTCACCAACAACTCGTCGTCGGGTTCGGTCAGCGTGGCGGGCCTCAACGTGTTCGGCATCCCGATCGAGTCGCCGGTGCAGAAGTACCTGTTCTGCCTCGCGCTGGTGGTGATCTTCGCGCTGCTCGCGAAGAACCTGGTGCGCAGCGCGATCGGCCGCGAATGGATGGCGATGCGCGACATGGACGTGGCGGCCGCAGTGATCGGCATCCGCCCGGTCTACGCCAAGCTCACGGCCTTCGCGGTCAGCAGCTTCATCGTCGGCGTGGCCGGCGCGCTGTGGGGCTTCGTGCACCTGGGGGCCTGGGAGCCCGCGGCCTTCAGCATCGACCGCTCGTTCCAGCTGCTGTTCATGGTGATCATCGGCGGCCTCGGCTCGATCATGGGCTGCTTCTTCGGCGCCGCCTTCATCGTGCTGCTGCCGCTGCTGCTGAACCAGCTGCCGGGCTGGCTGGGCTTCTCGATCTCGACCGCCCTGGCCTCGCACCTCGAATACATGATCTTCGGCGCGCTCATCGTGTTCTTCCTGATCGTGGAACCGCACGGCCTCGCGCGGCTGTGGTCCACGGCCAAGGAGAAGCTGCGGCTGTGGCCCTTCCCCCATTGAGCTTTCCAGGCGTTTTTTCGGCGTTGACAACCCGGCACCGCGGTGCCCCCAAAAAGGAGACAGGCATGAAACTGAAATCGCTCGCTCTGACCGCCGCCCTGGTGGCCGGCACCCTCGGCACCGCGCTGGCGCCCTCGCTCGCACAGGCGCAGGCCAAGGAGCAGTTCTTCCCGCTGCTGGTCTATCGCACCGGCCCCTATGCGCCCAACGGCACGCCCTGGGCCAACGGCAAGCAGGACTACCTGAAGCTGGTGAATGCGCAAGGCGGCATCAACGGCGTGAAGATCTCGTATGAAGAGTGCGAGACCGGCTACGCCACCGACAAGGGCGTGGAATGCTACGAGCGCCTCAAGGGCCGCCCGGGCGTCGCGCTGTTCGACCCGCAGGCCACCGGCATCACCTTCGCGCTGACCGACAAGGTGCTGACCGACAAGATCCCGCTGATCACGCTGGGCTACGGCCTCGCGGCCTCGCAGGACGGCGGCGTGTTCAAGTGGAACTTCCCGCTGATGGGCAGCTACTGGACCGCGGCCGACATCCTGATCCAGCACATCGGCAAGAAGGAAGGCGGCCTCGACAAGCTCAAGGGCAAGAAGATCGCGCTGGTCTATCACGACTCGCCGTTCGGCAAGGAACCGATCCCGCTGCTGCAGGAGCGCGCGAAGCAGAACGGCTTCGAGCTCTCGCTGATCCCCGTGACCGCGCCCGGCGTCGAGCAGAAGTCGGCCTGGCTGCAGGTGCGCCAGCAGCGTCCCGACTACGTGCTGCTGTGGGGCTGGGGCGTGATGAACTCCACCGCGCTCAAGGAAGCCGTGGCCACGGGCTACCCGCGCGAGAAGATGTACGGCGTGTGGTGGGCCGGCGCCGAGCCCGACGTGAAGGACGTGGGCGCGAATGCCAAGGGCTACAACGCGCTGGCGCTCAACACCTCGGGCACGCAGCCGAAGGTGATCCAGGACATCCTCAAGCAGGTGCACGAGAAGGGCCAGGGCACGGGTCCGAAGGACGAGGTGGGCTCGGTCCTCTACACGCGCGGCGTGATCATCCAGATGCTGTCGGTCGAGGCCGTGCGCCGCGCGCAGGAGCGCTTCGGCAAGGGCAAGGTCATGACCGGCGACCAGGTGCGCTGGGGCTTCGAGAACCTCGCGCTCGACCAGAAGAAGCTCGACGCACTGGGCTTCTCGGGCGTGATGCGTCCGGTGAGCACCTCGTGCCAGGACCACATGGGCTCGACCTGGGCGCGTGTCCACACCTGGGACGGCGCGCAGTGGGGCGGCATGTCGGACTGGTACCAGGCCGACGAGCAGATCATCAAGCCGATGGCGAAGGCCGCGGCCGACAAGTACGCCACGGAAAAGAAGCTCACGCGCCGCGACGCGGCTGACTGCCAGAGCTGACGCTCTGGCAGGTGCCAGGGACCGACGGCACCCTCCCCCTACCCCCTCCCGCCAGGCGGAAGGGGGCCTGCCTCCCCTTCATGGGAGGCGGCATCCGCAAGCGCAGCGTCTCGTTCCACGTGCGCTTGCGGATGTCCGAAAGAACACCATGAGCCAACCCAACATCCTTCTCGACGTCAACGGCATCGAGGTCATCTACAACCACGTGATCCTCGTGCTCAAGGGCGTGTCGCTGAGCGTGCCCGAGGGCGGCATCGTGGCGCTGCTGGGCGGCAACGGCGCGGGCAAGACGACGACGCTGCGCGCGGTGAGCAACCTGCTCGCGGGCGAGCGCGGCGCGGTCACCAAGGGCACGATCGAATTGCGCGGCGAGCGCATCGAGGCGCTGTCGCCGGCCGAGCTGGTCAAGCGCGGGCTGATCCAGGTGATGGAAGGCCGCCACTGCTTCGCGCACCTGACCATCGAGGAGAACCTGATGACGGGCGCCTACACGCGCACCGACGGCAAGGCCGCGGTGCAGCAGACGCTCGAGAAGGTCTATGCCTACTTCCCGCGCCTGAAGACGCGGCGCACCTCGCAGGCGGCCTACACCTCGGGCGGCGAGCAGCAGATGTGCGCGATCGGCCGCGCGCTGATGGCCAACCCGACGATGGTGCTGCTCGACGAGCCCTCGATGGGCCTGGCGCCGCAGATCGTGGAAGAGGTGTTCGAGATCGTGAAGGACCTCAACACCAAGGAACGCGTGACCTTCCTGCTGGCCGAGCAGAACACCAACATGGCGCTGCGCTACGCCGACTACGGCTACATCCTCGAGAACGGCCGCATCGTGATGGACGGCGCGGCGCAGAGCCTGCGCGAGAACGAGGATGTGAAGGAGTTTTACCTCGGCGTGGGGGGAGCGGATCGCAAGAGCTTCCGGGATGTGAAGAGCTACAAGCGGCGGAAGAGGTGGCTGGCTTGATGTTGTTTCCTGCCGTCTGTGCTGTCCCTGCCGTCTACGGGTGGGGATGGGCTCGCGCCGACGGGGTACTCCCCTCCGCGAATGTCCCCCGCCCTTCGGGCTCCTCCTTTATTTCGCTGCGGGGAGTACCCCATCGACGTGAGCCTGGACGCGACGGTCGTTGTGCCGCCGGCACCACCGCAGCGCCTCCCGTGCACAGGGTGTCGGGTGCTTCCCGCAGCGAAATAAAGGAGGAGGCCGAAGGCCGGGGGACATTCGCGGAGGGAAGTACCCGATGCCCTGTGCACGCGCCCCGAACAAGAGCCTCCGAAACCAGACGCAGCGGACAACCGAACTGAACAGATGAAGGGTACGGACATGACCGACCACTACGACGCACTAGAGATCCGCGACCCTGCCGAACGCGAACGCGACCTGCTGGCCGCGCTGCCCCGACAGATCACCCAGGCCCAGACCGCCGCGCCCGCCCTCTCGAAGATCCTCGACGGCATCCAGGCCGCCGACGTCACCACGCGCGAAGCCCTCGCCAGGCTGCCGGTCACGCGCAAGTCGGAACTGCTCGAGCTGCAGAAGCAAGGCCGCGAGAACGATCCCTTCGGTGGCTTCTCGGCCATTGCGCGCGGCACCCGCATGCCGCGCATATTCGCGAGCCCCGGCACCATCTACGAACCCGAGGGCGAGGCGCGCGACTACTGGCGCACCGCGCGCGCGCTGCATGCCGCGGGCTTTCGCAGCGGCGAGCTGATCCACAACAGCTTCAGCTATCACATGACACCGGCCGGCTCCATCATGGAGAGCGGCGCGCGCGCCGTCGGTTGTACCGTGTTCGCGGGCGGCACCGGTCAGACCGAACAGCAGCTCGAGGCCATGGTCGACCTCAAGCCCGAAGGGTATGCCGGCACCCCGAGTTTTCTCAAGATCCTGCTCGAGAAGGCCGAGGAGAAGGGCCAGAAGCTGCCCTGGCTCACCAAGGCCCTGGTCTCGGGCGAGGCCTTCCCGCCGAGCCTGCACGACTGGATCGCCGCACGCGGCGTGAAGGGCACCCAGTGCTATGCCACCGCCGACCTCGGCCTCATCGCCTACGAGACCAGCGCGCGCGAAGGCCTGGTGCTCGACGAGGGCGTGCTGGTCGAGATCGTGCGGCCCGGCACCGGCGACCCCGTGCCCGACGGCGAGGTCGGCGAGATCGTCGTGACCACCTTCAACCCCGACTATCCGCTGGTGCGCTTCGGCACCGGCGATCTCTCGGCCGTGCTCGCGGGCACCTGCCCCACGGGCCGCACCAACAAGCGCATCAAGGGCTGGCTCGGCCGCGCCGACCAGACCACCAAGGTGCGCGGCATGTTCGTGCATCCCTCGCAGGTGGCCGAGATCGCGCGGCGCTTTCCCGAGATCCAGCGTGCGCGGCTCGTCGTGTCGGGCGAGATGGGCGACGACCAGATGAACTTCCGGCTCGAATGCGCGGGCGCGCCCGAGGGCCTGGTGGTGCGCATCGCGGAGGCCGTGCGCGAAGTGACGAAGCTGCGCGGCACCATCGAGCTGGTGGCGCCCGGCAGCCTGCCGAACGACGGCAAGGTGATCGAGGACGCGCGCAGCTACAAGTAGCGCCGGTACAGCCGGCGCGTCATGGCACGCGCCAGCAGCACCGTGAGCACCGCGTAGAGCGCGATCAGCACGGCCATGAAGCCGGCCATCGCGCCGATGCCCTGCAGCGCCTTGATGGCGCCCACCGCGAGCGCGAACCACAGGAACGCGAAGACGATGCAGCCGAGCTGCACCAGCACGAAGCTCAGCAACGCGGCAGATACCGCGCGGAACGGCCGCACCGGCCACAGGCCCGGGCGCGTTCCCAGCCAGCCGCCCCAGAGGGCGAGCGCGCCGGCCACGACCGGCGGCAGGACCCAGGTCAGCAGCAGCGCCCAGGGCCCGCCATCTTGCGATGCACCGGCCCAGCGCGCCACGGCGAGCGCGCTCCAGACCTGCAGCGACGCGAACAGCCCGCCCACCAGCAGCGCCACCGCGGCGCGCGGCGAGGCTCCGGCCGGCACCGTCGAGACTTCATCGGGCGCGCGCGCATCGAGCGCCTCGGCCGTTGCGGAACGGCTGCGGCGCAACGCGAAGCGGGCCGCGAGCCAGAGGCCCAGCACGAGCACCGCGAGTTGCACCAGCGACTGCAGCAGCGCCGCCAGCCCCAGGCTCAGGCGCGGCATGGCCTCGGCGTAGCGGCCGCCCGGCATGAACATCAGCTGCAGCTCGTAGAACAGCGGCGTGAGCGCGAGGTGGTTGAGCACCAGCACCAGCAGCCAGGCACCGCCGAAACGCAGCCGCGCGCCGCTCGACAGCGCCACCCGCGGCACGCCCAGCCGTTCGAGCGCCTGGCGGCCATGGCTCCAGGCCAGGCCGCCGATCAAGGCCCACGACATCGCCGTGCTCGCGACCAGCAGGATCCACACGCCGGCCTGCGCATAGGCGCGACGGATCTGCGCCGCCTCGTCGGTGCCCGGCAGCAGCAGCATCGCCAGGTTGATCGCGAGCAGCACGGCATCGAGGCCGACCGCGATCAGCGCGAAGTCGCGCGGCAGGCGCAGCGCGCGGGCATGGACGGGGTCGGCGGTCGTCATCGGTCGGCAGGTCGTGTCGCTGTAAGGAAATGGCAGTCGACACGAGCGTATCGGAGGACGGCGGGACCGCCGTGTAGGCTCAGTGCGCGAGTGCGAGCTCCCGCGCGGCGGGTTCGGGGCCCACGTAGACCGACTGCGGCCGGATCAGCCGCCCCTTCTTCACCTGTTCGCGCGCATGCGCGAGCCAGCCCGCGGTGCGGCCGGCCGCGAACACGCAGGTGAAGCTCTCGCGGCCGAAGCCCAGTGCCTCGAGCAGCAGCGCCGTGTAGAACTCGACGTTGGTCTCGAGCGGCCGATCGGGTTTCTTCTCGCGCAGGATCGCGAGCGCGGCCTGCTCCGCAGCCTCGGCCAGCGCGAAGCGCGCGGCATCGACCCCGCCCTCGGCGCTGAGCCGCTTCAGCGCGCCCTTGAGCGCATCGGCGCGCGGATCGCGCACGCGGTAGATGCGGTGGCCGAAGCCCATCAGGCGCTGGCCCTCGGCC
>NZ_JBZAYE010000769.1:0-3085 GCF_058244205.1 Variovorax sp. 20P10.2.4 | reverse complement strand
CGGCGCGATCAGCTTCGCCGCCAGCAGCCATTGCAGCAGTGCCGCGCCGTCGGCCAGCCATTCGACGCGCACGCCGTCGGGCGTGGCGGTGCTGTTGACGAAATCGAGC
Source organism: Variovorax sp. 20P10.2.4 (assembly GCF_058244205.1). NCBI lineage: Bacteria > Pseudomonadati > Pseudomonadota > Betaproteobacteria > Burkholderiales > Comamonadaceae > Variovorax > Variovorax sp. 20P10.2.4. Next base: position 2,976 of record NZ_JBZAYE010000769.1, on the reverse strand, counting down.
GCGAGATGGTCGCCGACGAAGGGCGCGGGCATGGGGGCGGCGGTGGTGGTCATGGCGAAACTCCTGGCGCAATGATAACCGTCAAAAAATAGATTGACAGGTTACCCAGCCATGAATAACCTTCAAAAACGTCGTTAGCAGGTTATTCAAGTCCGGGAGTCCCCGGGCGCCGCCATCGGCTTGCAGGAGTCTTCCCATGGTTCGTTTCCACACCGTCGCCGTCGGCGCGCACAAGGTCTTCTATCGCGAGGCTGGCGATCCCTCGCGGCCCACCTTGCTGCTGCTGCACGGCTTCCCGAGCTCGTCGCACATGTTCCGCAACCTGATCCCGCTGCTGGCGGACCGCTTCCACATCGTCGCGCCCGACCTGCCGGGCTTCGGCTTCACCGAGTCGCCCGCGCGGCCGGCCTTCGCCTACAGCTTCGACAACCTCGCGAAGGTGATCGAGGGCTTCACCGACGCGCTCAGGCTGCGGCGCTATGCGATCTACGTGTTCGACTACGGCGCGCCCGTGGGCTTCCGGCTCGCGCTGTCGCGGCCCGAGCGGGTGAGCGCGATCGTGTCGCAGAACGGCAATGCCTACGAACAGGGCCTGAGCGAGGGCTGGGGCGTGCTGCGCACCTATTGGCGCGAGCCGAATGCCGCCAACCGCGAGGCCGTGCGCGCGGCCCAACTGACGCACGAGGCCACGCGCTGGCAGTACGTGCACGGCACGCCCGATCCGCAGCAGGTGGCGCCCGAGGCCTGGGAGCTCGACTGGGCGCTGATGCAGCGGCCGGACAACATCGAGATCCAGCTCGACCTGTTCCTCGACTACGCGAGCAACGTGGCGCTGTATCCGAAGTTCCACGAGTACTTCCGCAACCACCGTCCGCCCTTCCTCGCGGTCTGGGGCCGCAACGATCCCTTCTTCCTGCCGCCGGGCGCCGAGGCCTTCAAGACCGACAACCCGAACGCGCAGGTGCGTTTCCTCGACACCGGCCACTTCGCGCTCGAGACGCATGCGGCGGAGATCGGCGCGGCGATCGGCGATTTCCTCGGCCGGCTGCCGGCCGAGCGCTGAAGGCTCAGCGCAGGTAGCGTTGCATGCGCTTCTCGTCGTCGGCCAGCTGCTGGCGCATCACCGAGAGGAAGTCGCGCGCGGTCGACGACAGCACCTTGCCGGCCGGCAGCGCGAGGATGCAGGCGAAGGAGATGTCGACCGACAGCTTGCGCGCCACCAGGCCGCGCTCGGCGTAGTCGAGCGCGGTGATCGGATTGACCAGGCCCACGCCGAGCCCGCGCAGCGCCATCTCGCAGACGCTGGCGGCATAGGGCGTCTGCACCACCATGCGCAGCGCCAGGCTCTTCTGCGCCAGCGCGGCCTCGAGCCGGCGGTGCGAGGGGTCCTCGGGGTTGAGCGCGAGGAAGGGCGCTTCCACCAGCTGCTCGGGCTCGATGCTCTTGAAGCGCGCGAGCGCATGGCCCTGCGGCATCACGACCACGCCCGGGAAATGCGCGAAGGTCGAATGCTCGAGGCCTTCGAGCGAGAGCTCGTCGGCCATCAGGCCGAAGTCGGAGATGCCCATCGAGACCCGGTCGCGCACGTCCTTGGAACTGAGCACCTGCAGCGACACCTGCGGCCAGGCGCTCGCGCCGCGGTGCGCCTTGAAGCGCTCGAGCGCGCGCGGCATGAAGCCCAGCCCGAAGGCCGGATAGCAGCTGAGCTCGAGCTGGTTGGTGCCGAAGTCGCGCAGGCTGCGCACCCGGTGCTCGATCGCGTCCATGCCGATGAACACGCGCTCGACCTCCACCCACAGCGCGCGCGCCTCGGGCGTGGGCACCAGCCGCCCGCCGGTGCGCTGGAACAGCTGCATGCCGGCCTGCGTCTCGAGCCGCTTGAGCGACTGGCTGATCGCCGGCTGCGTCACATGCAGCAGCGCCGCGGCCTTGCGCGTGGAACTGCTGCGCATCAGCGCCCGGAAAGTCTCGATCTCCGCAAATCGCATCGATAAGTTCCGTTATCGGTTGAGTATTTTGGGCATTCTGATTTTATTTCCGAACGCATAAGATTCGGCCCGCCACCCCGACCGACTCCTTCACACCCTACAGTGCGATGACACTCCACGCGCTCGATACCTTGCCCGCCGACCTTTCTTCCGACGCCGCCGCGGACGAGGCCCTCGCGGCCGATGCCGTGCGGCCGCTGCGCAATCCGCAACTGCGCGGCCTCCAGTGCCTGCGCTGCGAGACGCTCTATCCGGTGTCCTCGCTCAACGAAGGCTGCCCGGCCTGCCGTCGCATGGGCGTGCACATCGGCCTGCGGGCCAGCTACCTGCCGGGCACCGACGCCGGCGTCCCGATGCCCTACCTGCCGGGCTTCACGCTCGGCGAAGGCAACACGCCGCTGCGCGAGCTGCCCGAACTGGCGCAGCGCCTCGGCGTGGCGCGGCTGGCGCTCAAGGACGAATCGGTCAACCCGACCGGCTCGCACAAGGACCGCATGACCGCCGTCGGCGTGGCGCAGGCGCTGGACGCCGGCGCCCACACGCTGGTGCTGGCCTCCTCGGGCAATGCCGCGGTCTCGGCCGCCCACTATGCCTGGGCCGCGGGCCTGTCCTGCGAAGTCGCGGGTTACGAAGGCCTGCCGGCCGCCTATGCGCGCCAGCTCGACGCGCTCGGCGCGCGGCGCTATGCCTTCTCCGACAACGCGGGCCGCTGGGCCTTCGTGCGCGAGCGCGCGCAGCATCCGGGCTACTTCGCGCTCACCAACTACCGGCTGCCCGCGCTGGGCAGCGCGCCGCTGGCGATCGAGGGCTACAAGCCGATCGCGGCCGAATGCCTGGCCGAGGGCGGCCTGCCCGACCACATCGTGGTGCCGACCGCGCGCGGCGACCTGGCCTGGGGCATCTACGCGGGCTTTCGCGACCTGCTGGCGGCCGGGCGCATCGCGCGGCTGCCGCGGCTGTGGCTGGTGGAGCCGTTCCCGCGGCTGTC
>NZ_JBZAYE010000768.1:0-3092 GCF_058244205.1 Variovorax sp. 20P10.2.4 | reverse complement strand
GCCACTGGCGCCACCGGTGCCGCGGCCGGCACTTCCTTCGCCGCCGGTTTCGCGCCGAACCAGCTCGAGGGCGAGAACACCGAGCGTGAGGGCGCGCTCTCCGCGGCGGGGGCAGGTTCGGCCGGCGGGATCGCTGGCGCCTGCGGGGCCGGTGCTTCGGGCGTTTCCGCGGGTGGTTTTTTCTTGAAGAAACTGAACATCGGGCGCTTTTTAGAATCGGAGCCATTCTATGAAACACCCCTCGCCACGCCGCGCTGCGTCTGGTGCGGTGCTGGCCCTGGCGTTCGCGGCGCCCTGGGGCTTGCCCGCGCAGGCGCAACAGCCATCGCCCCCGGCCACCGCAGCCACTGCCTCCGCCCCCGGTCCCCAGCAGTTCACCCTCTCCAACGGCATGACCCTGATCGTGCAGCCCGACCGGCGTTCGCCGACCGCGGTGCAGATGGTCTGGGTGCGCGTGGGCTCGATCGACGAGGTCGACGGCACCTCGGGCGTGGCCCATGCGCTCGAGCACATGATGTTCAAGGGCACCAAGTCGATCAAGCCCGGCGAGTTCTCGCGCCGCGTGGCGGCGCTGGGCGGGCAGGAGAACGCCTTCACCACGCGCGACTACACCGGCTACTACCAGCAGATCCCGGTCGGCAGCCTCGAGCAGGTGATGAAGCTCGAATCCGACCGCTTCGCCAACAACCAGTGGCCCGACGACGAGTTCAAGCGCGAGATCGAGGTGGTCAAGGAAGAGCGCCGCATGCGCACCGAGGACCAGCCGCGCGCCCTGCTCGGCGAGCAGCAGAGCGCGGCCGTCTTCATCGCCTCGCCCTACCACCGGCCGGTGGTGGGCTGGATGAGCGACCTCGACGCGATGACGCCCGAGGACGTGCGCGAGTTCCACCGCCGCTGGTACGTGCCCGCCAATGCCGCGATCGTGATCGCCGGCGATGTCGACGTCGACAAGGTGCGCGCGCTGGCCGAGAAGTACTACGGCGGCATCCCCGCGCGCGCGGTGCCGGTGCGCAAGCCGCGCATCGAGCCGCCGCAGCGCGGCATCCGCCGCATCGAATTCAAGGCGCCGGCCGAGCAGGCCTACGTCTCGCTGGCCTTCCGCATCCCGCAGCTCGAGAGCATCGATGCCGAGAGCGACGCCTGGGCGCTCGAGGTGCTGTCGGCCGTGCTCGACGGCTACACCGGCTCGCGGCTCGACCGCGCGCTCACGCAGGGACCCGAGCGCGTGGCCGATTCGGCCGGTGCCTATTCGGGACTGATGGGACGCGGTCCGCAGCTGTTCGGTCTGGCGGGCGTGCCCGCGGCCGGCAAGACCGCCGCGCAGGTCGAGGCCGCGCTGCGCGCGCAGGTCGCGCGCATCGCCAGGGAAGGCGTGGGCGAGGCCGAGCTCGCGCGCGTCAAGACGCAGTGGGTGGCGAGCGAGACCTACAAGCGCGATTCGGTGATGGCGCAGGCGCGCGAACTCGGCAGCAACTGGGTGCAGGGCCTGCCGCTCGATGCCGACCCGCGCATGATCGCGAAGCTGCAGGCCGTGACCGCCGCGCAGGTGCAGGCGGTGGCCGCCAAGTACTTCGGCGACGACCAGCTCACCGTGGCCACCTTGGTCCCGCTGCCGCCCGATGCGCGGCCCCGTGCCCGCGGCTTCGCCGCTCCCGCGGGAGAACTGCGTTGAACGCCGCCGCATCGCTCGAAGGTCAGATCTCCATGTCCCTCTCCCATTCCAAGCCGGCCGCCGCCGGCCGCCTGCTGCGCACCGGCGTGCTGGCCATGCTCGGCTTCGCCGGCCTGGCCGCGCAGGCCGCGCTGCCGATCGAACACTGGACGCTGGCCAACGGCGCCAAGATCTACCTCGTGTCCTCGCAGGCGCTGCCGATCGTCGACGTCGAGGTCGACTTCGATGCCGGCAGCCGGCGCGATCCCGCCGACCAGGCCGGCCTGGCGAGCGTGAGCTCGACCATGGTCGAGAAGGGCGTGCGCGCCGGCCGCGACGGCGAGCCCGCGCTCGACCAGAACGCGCTGGGCGAGGCCTGGGCCGATCTGGGCGCCGAGTTCGACGTCAGCGCCAGCAACGACCGCACCAGCTACACGCTGCGCAGCCTCGCCGACCCCAAGCTGCTCGACAAGGCGGTGGCGCTGGCCGCGCGCGTGATCGGCGAACCCACCTTCCCCGACGACATCTGGCAGCGCGAACGCGAACGCCTTTCCGCCTCGATCCGCGAGGGCAACACCAAGCCCGCGACGGTAGCGGCGCGTGCCTTCGCGACCGCGGTCTACAGCGGCCATCCCTATGGCCAGCAGACCACCGAGGCCACGCTCGCGCGCATCGACACTGCGGCCATGCGCCAGCGCTACCAGCAACTGATCGTGCCGTGCCGCGCCAAGCTCAGCATCGTGGGCGCGGTGACGCGCGCGCAGGCCGAAGGCATCGCCAACGCGATGCTGTCGCGGCTGCCCGGCCCCGAGGCCTGCACGCCGTTGCCCGCGATCGCGCCGGTGCCGGCGCTGGCCGAATCGAAGGAGGTTCGCATTCCCTTCGAGTCGGCGCAGACCCATGTCTACATCGGCCAGCCCGGCTATCCGCGCAAGGACCCCGACCACTTCGCGCTCAACCTCGGCAACTACATCCTCGGCGGCGGCGGCTTCGTGTCGCGCCTGACCGACGAGGTGCGCGAGAAGCGCGGCCTGACCTACAGCGTCTACAGCGGCTTCGCGCCGGGGCTCGACGCGGGCGCGTTCCGCGTCGGCTTCCAGACCCGGCCCGACCAGGCGGTCGAGGCGGTGAAGGTGGCGCGCGAGGTGCTCGCGAAGTTCGTCGCCGAGGGGCCCACGCAGAACGAGCTCAAGGCCGCGAAGGACAACCTGATCGGCGGCTTTCCGCTCCTGCTCGACAGCAACCGCAAGCTGATCGGCAACGTCGCCAACATCGCCTGGAACGACCTGCCGCTCGATTACCTCGACACCTGGACCGCGCGCATGAATGCCGTGACCGCCACCGACATCAAGGCCGCGTTCGCACGCAAGCTGCAGCCCGATCGCATGGTGACGGTGGTGGTGGGCAGCGACCCGCAGGCCAAGCCGCAGGACGGCAAGTA
>NZ_JBZAYE010000767.1:0-3098 GCF_058244205.1 Variovorax sp. 20P10.2.4 | reverse complement strand
GAGGAAGGCCCGTTCCTGCTGGCCGGCAGCACCGGCAGCGGCAAGACCGAGGTCTACCTGCGCTGCGTGGCCGCGCTGCTCGCGCGCTCGCCCGAGGCCCAGGCGCTGGTGATGGTGCCCGAGATCAACCTCACGCCGCAGCTCGAGGCCCGCTTCAAGGCGCGCTTCGGGGCGCAGGCGGTGGTGTCGCTGCACAGCGGCATGACCAACCCGCAGCGCCTCGCGAGCTGGCTGGCCGCGCATGCGGGCGCCGCGCGCATCGTGCTGGGCACGCGCATGGCGGTGTTCGCCTCGATGCCGGGCCTGGCGCTGATCGTGGTCGACGAGGAGCACGACCCGAGCTACAAGCAGCAGGAAGGCGCGCGCTATTCGGCGCGCGACCTCGCCGTGTGGCGCGGCCACCGCGAGAAGGCCAAGGTGATCCTGGGCTCGGCCACGCCCTCGCTCGAGAGCTGGCACCAGAGCCGCCCGCCCGCCGACGGCGACCCCGGCGGGCGTTACGTGCGGCTGGCCATGCCCTCGCGCATCGGCGCCGGCGAGCTGCCCACGGTGCGGCTGGTCGACATGACGCTGCAGCCCGCCAAGACCGTGCTCTCGGCCAAGCTGCTCGACGCCATCGGCCAGCGCATCGCGCGCGGCGAGCAGAGCATGATCTTCCTCAACCGGCGCGGCTATGCGCCGGTGCTGGCCTGCGGCGACTGCGGCTGGAAGAGCGAGTGCCCGCACTGCAGCGCCTACCGCGTGTTCCACAAGATCGACCGCACGCTGCGCTGCCACCACTGCGGCCACACCGAGCGCGTGCCGCGTGCCTGCCCGGTCTGCGGCAACCTCGACATCGCGCCCGTGGGCCGCGGCACCGAGCGGCTCGAGGAACACCTGGCCGAGCTGTTCTCGGCCGTGAAGCGGCCCGACGGCAGCGCGGTGAGCATCGCGCGGATCGACGCCGACAGCACCAAGAAGCAGGGCGCGCTCGAGTCGCAGCTCGCGGCCGTGCACGCGGGCGAGGTCGACGTGCTGGTCGGCACGCAGATGATCGCCAAGGGCCACGACTTCCGCCGCATCACGCTGGTGGCCGCGGTGAACCCCGACGGCGCGCTGTTCTCGAGCGACTTCCGCGCGCCCGAGCGGCTGTTCAGCCTGCTGATGCAGTCGGCCGGCCGCGCGGGCCGCGACGCCGCCTACCTGGCCACGCAGGGCAGCACGGCCGAGATGTGGATCCAGACGCACCACGCGGAGCATCCGCTGTTCCAGGCGCTGCGCCGGCACGACTACCCGGCCTTCGCGGCGCAGCAGCTCGAGGAGCGGCAGGCCGCCGCGATGCCGCCCTTCGCCTACCAGGCGCTGGTGCGCGCCGATGCGCGCACGCAGGAGGCGGCGCAGGCCTTTCTCAATGCGGCGAGCGCCGCGGCCGATGGACTCGAGGGAGCGGCGCAGGTGATGCGCTATCCGGCCGTGCCGCTGGCGATCCAGCGCGTGGCCAACGTGGAGCGCGCGCAGATGCTGCTGGAGAGCCATTCGCGCGCCGCGCTGCAGCGCATGCTCGCGCTGTGGCAGCCGCAGCTGCATGCGTTGCGGCGCACGCCCGAGGGCAAGGGCGTGATCCGCTGGCTGATCGACGTCGATCCGCAGGGGATCTGAACCTCGTCGCCATGGGCCCGCGCTCAGTGCAGGCTCATCGGCTCCTTGCCCATCTCGACATAGCGCAGTTCGCGGTCCGCATGGCGCCGCCGCGCGACGCTGCCGGGCCAGGCGAACACCACCAGGCTCAGCGCGCCGAGCGCCAGCGCCGAGGCCGTGCCGAGCTTGCCGGCCTGCCAGAGCCAGGCCGCGCCGGCGAGCCACGCCAGCCATAAAAGAATTCGGAACAGTGTTGCCATCATCGTGCGAGCTCCCATGCCATCTTCCGGTCTGCGGCCCACTTTAGCAGCGGACATGTGAACTCAAGCATTCATCCGAAGTGGTATCGGATAGCTATGTCTTACGGCCGGCACGGTGCAGGGGAAAAATTCTGCAAAAGGGGTTGACGCCACGCGCGCGCCGCTGCAAAAGACTCCGTGGAGGAGTCCGCAACGGGGCGATCCTCCGGGCCCTCCGCGCCCCTCCAGCCCGCTCTCCTGAAGGCAAAGGTCGCTCGTGAAACCGCTCCATTTCGCAAGTGGGATTCTGTCTTTCGCGGCCTCCGCTTGGGCCTGCTTCCTGGTGCTCGCACCCGTCGCCACGCACGCCGCCGAGATCGAGCGCCAGGGCCGGCTGCTGCTGGTCTCGGGCATGCTCGACGGCAGCGAGATCGCCAGCTTCATCGACCACCTGAGCAGCGGCACGGTACGCACCGTGGTGCTGGAGGATTCCTTCGGCGGCACCGCCGAGGCGGCCGGTGCCTTCGCCGACGCGATCCGCGCGAGCGGCGTCGAAACCGAGGTGCGCGGCCAGTGCATGGCGGCCTGCGCCTACGCCTTCCTGGCGGGCAAGACGCACCGCTTCGGCGACGGCTTCCAGGTCAACGGCCTGATGCTGCCGGTGGCGGCGCGGCCCACTGCCGCCGAGCTCGCGGTGCGCTGGCGCGACGACGCGCACCGGACGCTGGCCGACTTCACGCCCGGCGCCGCGGCGGCGCCCAAGGTGATCGAGGCCTCGGCCGACGGTCGCGGCGCGCACGACAACTGGCAGCCCGAGCATGGCGTGCTGTTCACCGCCAGCCCCTCGCTGTTCGGCCGCATCTACAACGCCTTCTATTGCGACGGCACGCAGGGCCGCGATTTCTCGAAGTGCGAGCGCCTGCCCGATGCCGATCCGTTCAAGCTCGGCGTGCTGACGCCGTAGCAAGCTTCACTTCAGCAAGCCCACCGCCAGCGGAAAGCTGAAGAAGGCCGCCACCGTCGTCCACAGGATGATGCGCGCGATGCGCCCGTTGTCGGCGCCGAAGCGCTCGGCCAGCATCGACACGTTGCTCGCGCTCGGCAACGCCGCCACCAGCACGATCGCCACCAGCGCCGGCCACGACAGCGGCAGGCCCAGCGCGATCGCCGCGAGCCCCAGTCCCCACACCAGCAGCGGGTGCGCGAGCAGCTTCACCAGCACCACCGGCAGCACGTCGGCCA
>NZ_JBZAYE010000766.1:0-3110 GCF_058244205.1 Variovorax sp. 20P10.2.4 | reverse complement strand
CGGCGGCGGCCTCGTCGGGGTACTTGCCGTCGAGTCGCAGGCTGCGCGGCTGCGCCACGGGCCAGCCCTTGGCCAGCGCGCACTGCTTGACCGGCGAGGCCTGCAGCTTCATGCCGCGGCCGGCCGGGCGATCGGGCTGGGTCAGCACCAGCGCCACGTCGTGGCCGGCGGCCGCGATGGCCTCCAGCGCGACGCGCGCGAACTCGGGCGTGCCCGCAAAAACGACGCGCAACGGGCTCACCGGCGCAGCCGATCGAAGTCGAGGTCGTCGCCTGTGTGGTAGCGCCGCACCACGCCGGCGGGGTCGATGTAGATGTGGAGCAGGCGGCGCTCGTTCACCGACTTGTAGCGCCAGGTCCAGACATTGCCGTCGAAGGAGGTCACGCGGCGGATCTCATAGGGGCGGCCGTAGAAGGCCATGACGTCGTTCTGGCGCCACTTGTCGACCTGGATGTCGTGGTCGAAGCGGCGCTCGTCGAGCACCTGGGTTACCGAGACCACCTTGCCGGCGGCATCGAGGTCGATGTCGGTGACCTCGAAACCGGCCGGCGTGCGCGAGTACTGCAGCCGCTCGCCGCCGCCGTTCAGCGGATAGCGGCCCGTGGGCTCGCCCAGGCGCTGCAGGGTTTCGGCGGCCGAGGTGCCGGGGACGATGCGGGTGGGTTCGCTGGCGCAGCCGGCGAGCACCAGCAGGACGGCGGCGCAAGGAAGGGGCAGGCGGGTCAAGGCACCAACGGCCATCGGTCAGGCCCTGCCTTCGCGCACGTCCTCGCGCTGCTGCTTGAGCAGCTTGTTCTTGATGCGGTTGCGCTTGAGCGGCGACAGGTATTCGACGAAGACCTTGCCCAGCAGGTGATCGAGCTCGTGCTGGATGCACACGGCCAGCAGGCCGTCGGCCTCGATGCTGCGCAGCTCGCCGTCGAGGTCGAGCGCCTGCACCTTGACCGCGGTCGAGCGCTCGACGCCGTCGTAGATGCCGGGCACCGAGAGGCAGCCTTCCTCGTTGATGACCTTCTCCTCGCTGGCCCAGGTGATCTCGGGGTTGATCAGCACCAGCGGCTGGTCGCGCTCTTCGGAGACGTCGATGACCACGATCCGTTCGTGCACGTTGACCTGGGTCGCGGCCAGACCGATGCCATTGGCGTCGTACATGGTCTCGAGCATGTCGGCGACCAGGGTCTTGATGCGCGCGTCCACGCCCTGCACGGGCTTGGCCACCGTGTGCAGGCGCTTGTCCGGGTAACTCAGAATGATTCGTTTGGCCATGAAATCGGGGGGAAGTTGTGGCTATTTTCGCCAATTCGGCGGCCGCGGGCCGCGCGTTTGCCGGATAAACGTTGCCCTTCCGGGGGCTTGGCGCCAGAATTCGTAGCAAATTGTGAGATTCGTATGCGCCACGATACGTCGTGCGCTCACCCATCCAGACATGAAAAAGCTCCCAACCCCGGCCCGCCGCACGAACCTCTCCGCCTCCCTGGCAGTCCTCGCGGTCGTTGCGGCAGGTGGCGTCGGCACCACGGCGGCCTGGGCGCAGAATTATCCGATCACCGCCCAGCAGCGCGCCACGGCCCAGCAGACCGCCCAGGCCGGCGTGCCGCTGAGCGAGCTGGCGCCCAACGCGCCCGACGAGTACACGGTCAAGCCCGGCGACACCCTCTGGGCCATCTCGCGCCTGTACCTGCTGCGTCCCTGGCGCTGGCCCGAGCTCTGGGGCATGAACATCAACGAGATCGCGAACCCGCACCGCATCTACCCGGGCCAGGTTCTCTACCTCGACAAGAGCGGCGGCCGCGCCCGCCTCACCACGCGCCGCGGCGCCGGCGGCGAGGGCGGCACCATCAAGCTGACGCCGCGCACCCGTTTCGACTCGCTGTCCGGCATGGCGCTGCCCACGCTCAACCCGAGCCTGATCGAGCCCTTCCTCAGCGAGCCGATCGTGGTCGACGAGAACACGCTGCAAGCCGCGCCGCGCATCGTGGCCGGCAACGACAGCCGCGTGCTGCTGTCGCGCGGCGACCGCGCCTATGCGCGCGGCGAGAAGGATTCGCCGCTGGTCGAGGTGCCGGGCCCGCTCCAGAACTACCGCGTGTTCCGCAACGCCACGCCGCTGAAGGACCCCGGCACCGGCGAGATCCTCGGCTACGAGGCCCAGTACCTGGGCAAGGTCCGGCTGCAGCGCGGCGAATCGACCACGGTCGAGACCAAGGACGACAAGGACTACATCACGGTCGTGCCCGCCACCGTCGACGTGATCGCGGCGCGCGAGGAAATCCGCGCCGGCGACCGCCTGCTGCCCGAGCCGCCGCGCCAGCTGCTGAGCTACGCGCCACGCGCGCCCTCCACGCAGGTCGAGGGCCGCATCGTGTCGGTTTACGGCAACGCGGTGCAGTTCGCGGCGCAGAACCAGGTGGTGGCCATCAACAAGGGCACGCGCGACGGCATCGACAGCGGCCACGTGCTGGCGATCCTCAAGAACGGCGAGACCATCCTCGACCGCACCGGCGAGAAGAAGGAAACCATCAAGCTGCCGAACGAACGCATCGGCCTGCTGATGGTGTTCCGCCCCTTCGAGAAGGTCTCGTACGCGCTGGTGCTCGAAATCAACGACACCCCGCGCGCCGGCGACTTCATCGTCAACCCCTGACCCACCCGGTTCCCGCGTGGACCGCGCAGAACTCGCGGGCTGGCTGCGGCTGTCGATGACGCCGGGCATCGGCGACGGCGCCGCCCGTCGCCTGCTGGCCGCGTTCGGCCTGCCCGCAGACATATTCGCCCAGACCGAGGCCGCGCTGCAGCAGGTCGTGAGCGAGGCCCAGGCCGCGGCGCTGCGCCAGATGCCGCCCAACCTGCAGGCGCTGATCGACCAGACCCAGCTCTGGCTGCGCCAGCGCGAGGACGGCGAGGGCGCGGTGGTGCGCCGCATCGTCACGCTCGGCGACCCCGGCTATCCGCGTTCGCTGCTCGAGACCGCCGACCCGCCGCTGATGCTGCACGTGCTGGGCGCCGAAGCCTTCGACCTGACCCAGCTCGACCACAGCCTCGCCGTGGTCGGCAGCCGCAACCCCACGCCGCAGGGCGCCTCGAATGCGCGCGCCTTCGGACGCGCGCTC
>NZ_JBZAYE010000765.1:0-3113 GCF_058244205.1 Variovorax sp. 20P10.2.4 | reverse complement strand
CTGGCCGGCACGGGCGCGCGTTCGTTCTGCCTGGTGTTCGAGCGGCCCCTAGAATGGTTCACCCTCACTCTCTGGCTCACGCTGCTGGTGCATCGTCATGGCGATCGATTGCTGCGCATCAAGGGCTTGCTGGGCATCGCGGCCGACGGTTTCGCGCACGGGCAACCCACGGTGCTGCACGGGATCGGGCACCTGATGCACCCGCCCGAACACCTGGCCGACTGGCCCGACGACGACCGGCGCTCGCGCCTGGTCTTCATCGTGCAGGGCCTGTCCGAGGCGGACGTGCGCGCTTCGTGGGAAGCCTTCGAACGCTTCTACGCGCCGCGGGAAGCCGGGCCGAATCCTCTCACCTCGAAAGCGTAGCCATGGCCGCCCTGGCATCGAAGAGAACCGAGCTGCGCGTGCTGGGCACGTCGGTCACGCTCACGGAAGCCGTGCGCAAGCGCGCCATGTCGGACCTCGGCCTGCGCATCCACTTCGAGGTGCTCGACGGCTTCGACGCGCAGCGCCAGGCCGTGATCGAGCAGGGCAGCTTCGACGTCTACGACCAGTGGTTCCACAGCATCGACTACCTCTGGCCGGCCGGCGCGCTGCAGCCCATCGAGCTGGACCGGATCGAGCACTGGTCCGAGGTCAATGCCCTGCCCAAGACCGGGCGGATCGCGCCGGACGCGCGCTACGGGCAGGGCTGCAATCCCGTGACGCGCCTCTACGTTCAGCCCGACGGCAGCGTGGGCGACGCGCCGAGCGCGCAGATCAGCATGCTGCCGCTCACGCACAACGCCGACAGCTTCGTCTACCTGCCGGCCGAGATCCCGTCGCTGTTCGGCACCGAGGAGAGCTGGTCGTGGCTGGTGTCGCCGGCCTGCAATGGCCGCGTGGCGCTGCAGGCCGATGCCGCGATCGGCGCGCTCGACGCCGTGCTGGCGCTGCGCGCGAGCGGCGAGATGGCGTTCGGCGACATCAGCAACCTCGAGATCGAGGAGGTCGACCGGATGATCGCGCTGCTGATGGCCAAGAAGAAGGCCGGCCTGTTCCGCGGCTTCTGGGGCAACTACGCCGATGCCGCGCGCATGATGATCGATGCGCGCGTCGCGATCCAGAGCAACTGGTCGCCCGCCATCGCGCAGTACGAGCAGGCCGGCCTGGCCTACCGGCTGGCGCGTCCGCGCGAAGGCTATCGGGCCTGGTACGGCGGCCTGGGCATCGCGCGGCGCGCGCAGGGACCCAAGCTCGACGCGGCCTACCGCTACCTGAACTGGTGGCATTCGGGCTGGGCCGGCGCGGTGATGGCGCGGCAGGGCTTCTACATCTCGAACCCGCTGCGCACGCGCGCGCACCTGAGTGCGGCCGAATGGGGCTATTGGTACGCGGGGCTGCCGGCGGCCGAGGACCTGCCGGGAACTGACGGTACCATCCTGATCCGCCAAGGCAGCGTGCGCGACGGCGGCTCCTATGCGCAGCGCATGAGCGACGTGGCCGTGTGGAACACCGTCATGGACGAGCACAACTACCTGGTGCGCAAATGGACCGAGTTCCTGCGCAGCGGCTGAACCCCTGTTGAGACCCCGAGACGCGACTGCACGACAGCGATGAGAAGACCATGAGTCCGCCAGCCTCCGACCCCGCGTCGGCCGAGGAAAGCACCGAAGCTGGCGAACGGAAGCTGCGCTACGAACTGATCCGCCACCGGCTGCGCCAGGCCATCGTCGACCGGCGCATCGTGCCCGGGCTGGTGCTGCTCGAAGGACCGGTCGCCGACGTGTTCGGCACCAGCCGCGTGCCGGTGCGCAAGGCCTTCCACCTGCTCCATGAAGAAGGCCTGCTGCAGAAGTTCATGGGCCGCGGCTACATGGTCGCGCCGCGCGGCCAGCAGGTGGAGCCGCTGCGGCTGCCGATCGACGAGGCCTCGCTCGGGCAGGATGCGCAGGACGCGACCATCTACATCCCCTCCGAGAGCGAGCGCATCTACAGCGAGTTCGAGCAGTCGATCTCGGCCGCCATCGTGTTCGGCCACTTCCGCATCGACGAAGCGCAGGCCATGCAGCATTTCAGCGTGAACCGCGGCGCGCTGCGCGAGGTGCTGAGCCGGCTGGTCGACCGCGGCCTGGTCGAGAAGAGCGCCTATGCGGCCTGGCGCGCCGGCCCGCTGACGGCGCGCGCCATGGCGCAGGACTTCGAGGTCCGGCTGCTGCTGGCGCCGGCCGCGCTGCTCGAGAGCGCGCCGAAGCTCGATGCGCAGTTCCTGTCGGGCCTGCGCGAGGTGCTGCGCGATCCCGCGGCCGTCGACACGGAAGAGCTGCTGCGCATCGAAAGCCAGATCCACGACGCGTGCCTGGCGCACCACCCCAACACCAAGATGCTCGGCATCCTGCGGCAATGCCAGATGCCGCTGATCGTTCATCAGACCTTCTGCCGCATGTTCCACCAGCCGGTGCATCCCGCGCTGATCGACGAGTACCGGCAGATCGTCGAGCACCTGTGCGAGGGCCGCTACGCGCAGGCGGCCGAGGCGCTCGCGGCGCACCTGCAGGCCGCGCGCAAGCGCACGCAGCAGCAGCTCAAGGTGCTGGCCGTGCTGCCCGAGCCGCCGTTGCCGGCCTACCTCGTGCGCATTGCCTGAGCACGGGCCATGGCCCGGCCTCAGCCGATCGCCTGCGCCTCCCTGAAGCCCTCGAGCACCGCGTCGTCCACCTCGCGCGGCGCCACGCAGTCGCCGATGCGGCGCACCGCCAGGCCGCGTGCCTTCAACTGGCGGTAGAGCCCGTCCTCGCTCTCGCGCAGCATCGACAGCACGACCGTGTCGACCGCCAGCGTCTCGCTCGCGCCGCCCAGCGTGCCGCGCAGCACTACGCGGCCCGGCTCGATACGCTCGACCGTGGTCGAGGCGCGCAGCGCCACGCCGGCCGCGGCCACGCGCGGCATCAGCCAGGGCCAGTCGAGCGTGGGCTCGAGCTTGCGGCCGAGCATCGCGTCGGCGCCGACCACCGTGACCTCGCGGCCGGCGGAGCTCAGCAGCCGCGCCAGGCCCAGCGGCAGGTAGTCGCCGTTGTCGTCGACGATCAGCACGCGGCGCCCGCAGGCGGGCAGGTCGTCGAGCGCCGAGAGCG
>NZ_JBZAYE010000764.1:0-3127 GCF_058244205.1 Variovorax sp. 20P10.2.4 | reverse complement strand
CGACCTGCCGGTGCTGCGCGTGCCGGTCGACGTGCGCAGCTTCTCGCTGGTGGTGCTCGCGGTGCTCGCCAGCGTGTTCGCGCTGCAGTGGGCGCAGTCGGTGTTCATCCCGTTGATGCTGAGCCTGCTGCTGAGCTATGCGCTGTCGCCGCTGGTCGACCGGCTCGAGCGCTGGTGGCTGCCGCGCTGGATCGGCGCCGCCGTCATCCTGCTCGGCCTGTGCGGCGCCATCGGCTGGACCGGCTATTCGCTCTCGGGCAGCGCCTCGTCCCTGCTCGATTCGCTGCCGGCCGCGGCGCAGAAGCTGCGCCAGGCCACGCGCACCGACAAGAGCACCGGCGGCACGCTCGACAGCGTGCAGCAGGCCGCTTCTCAGCTCGAGCGCGCGGCCGAGGAGAACTCGCGCGCGCTGGCCCGACGCGGCGTCGCGCGCGTGGTGATCGAGCGGCCGCCGTTCAACGTGCGCGACTACCTCTGGACCGGCACCGTCGGCCTGCTCGGCGCGGCCGGGCAGCTCACGCTGGTGGCCTTCCTCACCTACTTCGCGCTCTGTTCGGGCTCCACCTTCCGGCGCAAGCTGATCAAGATCTCGGGCTCCAGCCTCGAGAAGAAGAAGATCACCGTGCACGTGCTCGACGACATCACGCGCAACATCGAGCGCTACCTGCTGGTGCAGATCTTCACCAGCGTGCTCGTGGGCGTTGCCACCGGCCTGGCCTTCTGGGCCCTCGGGCTGCAGAACGCGGCCGTGTGGGGCATCGTGGCCGGGGTCACCAACCTCATCCCCTACATCGGCTCGGTGATCGTGCTCTCGGCCGCGGGCCTGGTGGCCTTCCTGCAGTTCAATACCCTCGAGATGGGCATCCTGGTGGCCGGCACCTCGCTGCTGATCCACACCCTGGTCGGCAACCTGCTGATGCCCTGGCTCACCAGCCGCACCAGCCGCATGAACCCGGTCGCGGTGTTCGTCGGCGTGATCTTCTGGGGCTGGCTCTGGGGCGTCTGGGGACTGCTGCTGGGCATCCCGATCACGATGGTGATCAAGGCCATCTGCGACCGGGTCGAGGACCTGCAGCCGATCGGCGAATTGCTGGGCGAGTAGCGGCTCAGCCCGCCGACTTGAAGGCCGGCCGGCCGCTCGGCGCCGGCTTCTCGGGCAGCTTCTTCACGAAGGTCGCCGCCGGCGCCAGCGGCTTCCCGTCGTGCGTGCGCAGATCGATGCGCTGCACCGGCTTGCCGCTCTCGCGCTCGACCAGCACCGAGTGCGGCTCGCCCTTGGCATAGAGATGCTGCTCGCCCCAGTGGCGCAGCCCCACCACGACCGGGAAAAGCCCCTCGCCCCTGGGCGTCAGCAGGTACTCCTGGTAGAGCGAGCCGTCGGAGGCCGGTGCCTGGCTCAGCACGCCCTCGTTCACCAGGTTCTTCAGGCGGTCTGCGAGGATGTTCTTCGCCACGCCCAGGCTCTGCTGGAACTCGCCGAAGCGCTTCATGCCGTCGAAGGCGTCGCGCACGATCAGCAGCGACCAGCGGTCGCCGAGGATGTCGAGCGTGCGCGCCATGGGACAGGCGTCTTCCTTGAGGCTTTTGCGGCGGGCCATGGCGATGCGTTGCGGGTGGATGTGGTTGCAGGATTAAACCATCTCGACGCTGCCTGCATGCGAGCTGCCGCAAGACCTTGCGGTGCGGCGGGGCTGTTTGGTCCATCAGGTTGCAAATAAAAACCGATCTGCCTACGATCAATAAGGTTTCAAATAAAAACCAGATAGCCGATTCGATCCCTCCCTTTGCCAGCGCGCAGAAAGCCATCCATGACCGCTTCATCCGATACGCACCCGTCCCCTGCCGCCGACATCGTCCGCGGCGCCGATGCCGTTCCCGGCCTGCGCGCCAGTCCCGTGCGCGTGGCCGTGGTCCAGTTCGACCCGCAGGTCGGCGTGGAGAACCTCGCGCGCAACAGCGCGGCGATCTACCAGCGGCTCGATGCCGCGGTCGCCAACGGCGCGCAGCTGGTGGTGCTGCCCGAGCTCGCGACCACCGGCTACTGCTTCAGCGGCCGCGCCGAGGCCTATGCCCATGCCGAGCCCGTGCCCGGCGGTGCCGCGGTGCAGGGCTGGGTGTCGTATGCGGCGCAGCACGGCATCTACATCGTCGGCTGCCTGGTCGAGCAGGACGGGCTGCAGCTGTTCGACACCGCGGTGCTGGTCGGGCCCGAGGGCTACATCGGCCGCTACCGCAAGACCCACCTGTGGAACAACGAGAAGCTGTGGTTCACGCCCGGCGACGAGGGCTATCCGGTGTTCGAGACGAAGATCGGCCGCATCGGCCTGCTGGTGTGCTGGGACATCTGGTTCCCCGAGGTGCCGCGCATCCTCGCGCAGCTGGGTGCCGACATCGTCTGCGCGCCCACCAACTGGGTCTGGACGCCGCCGCCGCTGTACGACGCCAGCGGCACCTGCATGGCGGCCTACCTCACGATGACGGCGGCCCATGCCAACGGCATCTTCATCGCGACGGCCGACCGCATCGGCACCGAGCGTGGCGCGGGCTTCATGGGCAACTCGCTGATCGCGGGCACCAACGGCTGGCCGATCGGCCGCATCGCGGGCCCCGACGAGGACACCATCCTCTACGCCGACGTCGACATCGGCGCGGCGCGCTCGGCACCGATCTGGACGCCGCTCAACGACCTGCACCGCGACCGCCGCACCGACCTCTACGACCCGCTGCTCGGCTACGTCGGTGCGCGGGCGCTGCCGCGATGAGCGAGACCTTCGGCTTCTTCGCGCGGCAGACGATCGCCACGCTCGCGAACGACCTGCGCGCGGGCCGCCGCACCTCGGCGCAGTTGATCGAGGCCTCGCTGGCCGCGATCGAGTCTCGGAACCCGCGGCTCAACGCCTTCGTGCGCGTGGATGCGCAGGGCGCGCGCGCCGCCGCGCTGCGTGCCGACGACGAGCTGCGGCAAGGCATCAACCGCGGCCCGCTGCACGGCATGCCGGTGGCGATCAAGGACCTGATCGACATCGCGGGCCAGCCCACCACGCAGGGGTCGGCGCTGTACCTCGAGCACGTGGCGCATGACGACGCGGCCTGCGTGCGGCAGTTGCGCGCGGCCGGCGCGGTGCCG
>NZ_JBZAYE010000763.1:0-3128 GCF_058244205.1 Variovorax sp. 20P10.2.4 | reverse complement strand
CCGCAGCGCGCCCAGTACCGCGGGACCTACGACGCCGACTACCTGCAGGCGCACGCGCCGGGCTTCGCGCCCGACCTGGACTGGCGCCATTTCAACCTGGCACCGCCCGACCAGTGGTTCGAGCAGCCGCTGCGTGGCGACGAGCCTTTCGCGTTCGACCACCTGCATGCAACGCGGCCGCGCATCGAGGGCCAGCTGCCCGGATTGCGCGCGCGCGTCTTCGCCGGCTACGCGGTGGCCGGCGCCGGCGAGCCGAAGCTGCGCGAAGTGCCGCTGCGGCTCACCACGGCGTGGTTCTTCCCGCATGCCGAACGCGCGATCTTGCTGTTCCAGGGGCTCGCGGAGGTCGACACCGACGATGGGTCCGATGTCGTCTCGCTGGTCGGGGCGGTGGAGCGGCTCGGCGAGCGTCGCCCCGACGAGCACTACGTGGACGCGATCGCGCGGCGCGGCGATCCGCGCCTGGGTGCTGTCCACATGCTGCACGACGGCGACCTGCTGCCCGAGGGACTGAATGCCGACGATCCCGCCGTCGAGGCGGCGCGCGCGGCCTTCGCGATGGACGGCCTGCAGGGCGATGCGCAGTACCTGCGCGCGCGCGCCGAGGTCGAGGTGGCCCGCGAGCAGGTCCGCGAACACGGCGGCGATCCGGACGCGCTCGGCATCCGGCTGCCCGAGCGCGAGAAGGTGCCCAAGGGCGCCGAACTCGCGCCCTACATCGAACGCAAGATGAAGGAGGAGCAGCGCCAGCAATGGGCCGTGCTCGACGATGCGCTGACCCAGGCCGAGAAGGCGCTGGCATTCGCCGCCGAGCAGGGGCTGCCGCCGACTTCGCTGGCGCATCGCGGGCCGCCGCGCTTCAGCGCCGAAGCGAAGCTCGACGAATTGCGCGCCGCCTTCGCCGCGCAGGGGCAGGCGCTGGACACCGCCAAGGTCTATCCGGCGCTGATCAAGCAGCAGGCGGCCGAGCGGCTGGGCTATCTGCAGTCGGCCCATGCCCAGGCGCCCGCGGCGCCGATGGAGGCCGAAGCCGCCAAGGCACTGCGCGAGGAGATGAAGCGCGCGGTGGCGGGCGGCCTGCGCCGCTTCGCGGACCTCGACCTCACCGGCGCCGACCTGTCGGGCCTCGACCTGCGCGGCACCAGCTTCGCCGGCGCGTGGCTCGAAAGCGCCAACCTGTCGAAGTCGAACCTCTCGGGCGCGGACTTCTCGCGCGCCGTGCTGGCCCATGCGGACCTGCGCGGCGCCATCGGCGCGGGAACGCTGTTCGCCGAAGCCAACCTGGGCGCCTCGCAACTCGCCGGCGCGATGTTCGACGAGGCCGACCTGCGCGGCGCCGTGCTGAACCGCTGCGTGCTTGCCGAGACCCAGCTGCGCCGTGCGCGGCTGGAAGGGGCCTCGCTGCTCGAGACGCTGTGGGGCAGCGCGGACTGGAGCGGTGTGCACGGCACCCGCCAGATCTTCTACAAGCTCGACCTGCGGGGGCTGTCGCTCGCCGAGGCGGAGCTGGCCGAATGCAGCTTCGTGGAGTGCGACCTGAGCGGCTGCGACCTGCAGGGCGCGCGGCTGCGGCACAGCAGCTTCGTCGGCTGCAAGCTCGACGGCGCGCGGCTCGTCGGCGCGCAGGCCGAGGGCGCGGTGTTCGTGCAGCAGTGCAGCCTCGCCGCGGTGGACTTCAGCGGCGCGGTCCTGGCAGGGTGCAACCTCGGCGAGGCCATCCTCGATGGCGCGAAGCTGGTGCGCGCGAACCTCGACGGCGCCAACCTCACGAAGGCCTCGCTGGCGCGCTGCGACCTGCGGCTCGCGCGCGCCCGCGGCGCGATGCTGCGCAAGACCAGCCTGCGGCAGACCGCGATGGCGGGCATGGACCTGTCGAACGCGGTGCTGCACCACGCGGACCTGCGTGGTGCCGACCTGCGCCGCGCGAACCTCTTCGGCGCCGACCTGTCGCGCGTGCGCCTGGATGGCGACGCGCGCTTCGAGAACGCGCTGCTGCAGCGCGCGCGCACCTGGCCGCGCCTCACGCCCGAACAGCAGCAGGCCGCGCCATGATGAGTCCCGAACTGCTGTCCATGGCCGTGGCCATCGGCGAGCCCGTCATCGGCATGGACCTCGCCAAGGGCGCCTTCGGCGGGGCCCAGCTCGGCGGGGCGGTCTTCTCGGGCGCGCGGCTCAGCGAGGCGGACCTGCGCGGCGCCGACCTGCGCGAGGCGGTGTTCGAGCAGTGCGACCTGCGCGGCGCGCTGCTGGCCGGCGCCAACCTGCGGCGCGCCGTGTTCGATCGCTGCACGCTCGACCATGCCGACCTGCGCGGCGCCAACCTTCACGCCGCCGTCTGGACCGACTGCCAGGCGCCCCATGCCCAGCTCGCCGGGGCCCAGCTGAGCATGGCCATGCTGACGCGCTCGCGCCTGGACCATGCGGTGCTGCGAGGCGCCGACCTCGACGCGGCCGTGATCGACGGATCGAGCCTGATCGACGTCTGCGCCGACGAGGCCCACTGGCGCCAGACCACCGTCATCGGCTGCGACCTCTCGCTGCTGACCTGGACCGGCGCGACGCTGGTGCGCGTCGCCTTCATCGATACCGGGCTGCAGAACCGGTCCTTCGTCGGACTGCGGGTCGAAGGCTGCCAGTTCCTCAAGGCGAACCTGTCGGGGGCCGACTTCTCGGGCGCCGACATGCGCCAGTGCAACTTCCAGGAAGCCGTGCTCGACGGGGCCTGCCTGGCCAAGGCGCATGCGCCGCTGGCCCTGTTCTGCGAGACCCGGGGCGAGCAGGTGGATTTCTCCGGTGCGCGGCTGCGCCAGGCGCTGTTCACGGGCGCGAAGCTGCCGGGCGCCAACTTCGCCGGCGCCGACCTCTACCAGACCCACTTCGCGGGCGCGCAATTGCCCAAGGCACGGCTGGTCGCGGCCGAACTCACCTATGCCGACTTCCGGCATGCGGACCTGTCGGGCGCCGACCTGCAGGACGCGTCGATGTTCCGCACCGTGCTGCATGGCGCGAACACGCAGGAGGCGCGCATGTCCGACCGCGGGCGTGCGATCGAGCAGGACCCCGAACTGGCGGCCGCGGAACGCTGGCAGCCCATGGAGCAGAAGACATGACGACCTCGAAAGCAGCCC
>NZ_JBZAYE010000762.1:0-3141 GCF_058244205.1 Variovorax sp. 20P10.2.4 | reverse complement strand
GCGGCCTTCACCGTGGTGCGCGCCTCGGCCGGCGACACCGGCGCGCTGCCGCCGATCGTGGTCACGGCCGGCACCGAGGAGACCGCCACCAGCCACCTGCCCGGCTACATCGCGCGACGCGCCACCGCCGGCAGCAAGACCGACACGCCGATCATCGAGACGCCGCAATCGATCTCGGTCGTCACCGCCGACTTCATCGAGGCCACGGGCGCCACCCGGCTCAAGGAATCGCTGGCCTACACGCCGGGCATCAACGTCTCGCCCTGGGGCGCCGACTCGCGCTTCGACTGGACCATCCTGCGCGGCTTCGATGCGCAGGCGCCCGGCTACTACCTCGACGGCCTGCAGCTGCGCAACAACAACGGCTGGGCCATCTGGCAGACCGAGAGCTACGGCACCGAGCGCGTGGAAGTGCTGCGCGGCCCGAGCTCGGTGCTCTACGGCCAGAACGGCCCGGGCGGCATGATCAACGTGGTCAGCAAGCGCCCCACCGCGCAGCCGCTGCGCGAGCTGCAGCTGCAGTTCGGCGACAACGCGCGGCGCCAGATCGCGGGCGATTTCTCGGGCCCGCTCGATGCCGAAGGCAAGCTGCTCTACCGCCTCACGGGCCTGCTGCGCGATGCCAGCCTGCCGGCCAGCGGCCTGCCGAACGACCGCAGCTTCATCGCGCCCTCGCTGACCTGGAAGCCCTCGGGCGACACCTCGCTGACCCTGCTGTCGCACTACCTGCGCATCCGCGACGGCAGCTCCTACGGCAGCTTTCCCGAGGTCGGCACCCTGCTGCCCAATCCCAACGGCCAGTTCTCGCGCAAGACCTACGTCGGCGACCCGAACTTCGACCGCTTCAACCAGGACCAGTGGATGGTCGGCTACCTGTTCGAGCATCGCCTGAACGACACGCTGAGCTTTCGCCAGAACGCGCGCTACGGCTCGATCAAGGTCGACTACGGGCAGGTCTACAACCAGCCCAGCTTCGTCACCGTCGATGCCGACAACCCGGACAGCCCCGCCAACTACCGCGTGCTGAGCCGCTTCCCGTTCGCGAGCAAGGAGGCCGCGCGCATCGCCTCGATCGACAACCAGCTGCAGGCGAAGCTGCGCTGGGGCGACTGGCAGCACACGCTGCTGGTCGGCCTCGACTACCAGCGCTCGCGCAACGACCAGCGCACCTCCAACAGCGGCACCGTGAGCGACATCGACGGCTACCTGCCGCTGAGCACCGGCCTCACCACCACCGCCGACCCGTGGTTCGATGCGCGCACCACGCTGTCGCAGACCGGCTTCTACCTGCAGGACCAGATCAAGTGGGGCGACTGGGTGGCCACGCTGGGCGGCCGCTACGACAGCGCGCGCGCCGTGTCGTTCAGCCACATCGACGGCTCGACCACGCGCATCGACGACCACAAGTTCACCAGCCGCGCGGGCCTGGTCTACCTGCATCCGAGCGGCTGGGCGCCCTACTTCAGCTATTCGGAGTCGTTCTCGCCCACGGTCACGGTCGACCCGCAGACCAACCAGCCGCTAAAGCCCGAGACCGGCCGCCAGTACGAGGTGGGCGTGCGCTACCAGCCGGTGGGCCGCAAGGACAAGTACAGCGCCGCCGTGTTCGACCTGCGGCGCCAGAACTACATCACCTACGACGCCGACTACACGCCGCGCCAGACCGGCGAGATCCTGGTGCGCGGCCTCGAGCTCGAGGCCTCGTTTGAACCCATGCCGCACATGAACGTGACGGCCGCCTACACCTACACGCCCAAGGCCGAGGTCACGGCCAGCAGCACGCCCAGCGAGATCGGCAAGCAGATGCAGGCCGTATCGCGCAACCAGCTCTCGGTGTGGGCCGACTACCGCTTCGCCAACGGCGTGAAGCTCGGCCTGGGCGCGCGCTTCATGGGTTCGAACCGCGGCTACCAGCAGAGCACGCCGGTGCCCGTGCCTTCGTACACCGTGTTCGACGCGCTGCTGGGCTACGACTTCGAGCGCTGGAGCCTCGCGCTGAACCTGCGCAACCTCGGCAACCGCAACTACGTCGCGAACTGCAGCTCGGGCAGCTGTTACTACGGCGAGCCGCGCAAGGTGCTGGCGACGGCGACCTACCGCTGGTAGGCCCGTGCGGGCGCCGCGCTACTTGAGCTTGATGCCCGTCTCCTGCACCACGCGCGTCCAGTAGGCCCGGTCGGCCTGCACGCGCTGCTCGAGCTCCTGCGGCGTTCCGCCCTCGGCGATCAGGCCGAGCTGCACGTAGCGCTCGCGCACCTCGGGCGCGGCGAAGGCCTTGCGGACCTCGCGCGCCACCTCGTCGCGCACCGCCTGCGGCGTGCCCAGTGGCGCGAACAGGCCAACCCACGAATCGCGGTCGAGTCCCGCGATGCCCAGCTGCGTGAAGCTGGGAACGCCGGGCAGCAGCATCGAGCCGCCGGGCGTGGTGATCGCGAGGATCTTCGTCTTGCCGGTCTGCTGCGCCTTCTTCGCGCCCGAGGCGCTGAGGAAGGCGCTCTGGATGTGCCCGCCCAGCAGCTCCGTGAGGTTGGGCCCCTCTCCCGCGAAGGGAATGTGCGTGATGTCGATGCGGCTCTCGCGCTTGAGCAGCTCGCCGTAGAAGTGGGTGCTGGTGCCCTCGCCGCTGGAGCCGAAGCTCACGGCGCCCGGGCGCCGCTGCGCCAGCGCGATGTACTGCGCCATGCTGTCGACGCCTGTGCCGGTGTGCACCAACAGCGCGACCGGCGTCGTGAAGATGGTGACCACGGGCACGAGGTCGCGCGCCAGCAGGAAGGAACCATCGCCGCCGCGCGTCAGCTCGTCGCTGATGGTCGAGTTGGTGGCGGCCACGAAGTTGTAGCTGTGCGGACTCTTGGCCACCAGCGCGAGGCCCAGCCGGCCCGAGGCGCCGGCCCGGTTGTCCACGATGACGGGCTGGCCCCAGGCGGCACCGAGGCGCTCGGCCAGCACCCGGATCGCGCCGTCGGTGGCGCCGCCCGCCGGGTAGGGCACGACGAGGCGCACGGGGTGTTCCGGGTAGGGGGCGGCCCAGGCCGCGGTGCCGGCGCACAGCGCGGCCAGCAGCCCTCCGAGCAGCGCCCGCAGGCGCGCGAGTGATTTCATGTCCTGTCTCCGTTCGTTCTCGTGAGGGGGTCAAATCAC
>NZ_JBZAYE010000761.1:0-3150 GCF_058244205.1 Variovorax sp. 20P10.2.4 | reverse complement strand
GGCCGCAGCGCTGGACCCTTTCGATCGTGCCGCCCGTGATCGGCACGCTGCTGGTGCTGATCGCGCTCGGCCGCGTGCGGCCGGTCGAAGGCGCCGCCACCGCCTGCATGCTGCTGCTGGGCTGGGGCCTGGTCTCGGGCCAGCTGCTGCGCACGGGGCTGCTGCGCCAGGTGCTCGACGACGCGATGGCGCTGACCGGCGCGCTCTATGCGCTGCTGGTCGCGGCCACCACCTTCTCGCTGCTGCTGCGCGGCTTCGGCACCGATGCGCTGGTCATGCGGCTGATGCTCGCGCTGCAGGGCCATCCGATGCTTGGCCTGGGCGCCGTGCTCGCCATCCTGCTGGCCTGCGCCTTCGTGCTCGACGCCTTCGAGCTGATCTTCCTGGTGGTGCCGATCGTGATGCCGCCGGTGCTCGCGCAACTCCCCGACGCGGCCTGGATCGCGACGCTCGCGCTGCTGGTGCTGCAAGCCGGCTTCCTGCTGCCGCCCTTCGGCTATGCGCTGGTGCTCGCGCGCGGACAGACCGTGCCGCGCCCGCCGCTGCGCGCGGTGGCGCTCGCGCTGGCCCCTTACCTCGTACTGCTCGCGCTGGTGATGGCCGCGACGATGGCCTGGCCCGGCAGCACGCGCTGGCTGCGCGATGCGCCCGAGGCGGCGGCATCGGGGCAGGCACCGATGGATCCCGAGGCGGTCGACCGCCTGATGCGCGAGATGGCTCCGCCGCCCGATCCGGCCGACGGCACGCCCGCGGCCGAATCGCCCTGAGCGAAGCCGCGGGCGCTACTGCACCGCCGCCAGCACGCGATCGAAGAACTCCGCCGCCGTGCGGCCGAAATCCTCGGGCAGGTAGTCGCGCTCGAAGTCGCGCGCGAACGCGGCCTCGACGTCGTCGTGCGAACCCCGGTAGTCGGCGATCTCGGCACGCAGCGCGGCCAGCTCGGCCGGGGTGCTCGATTCGCGGTACGAGGCCATGATCTCGGCGCCGGTCTCGCCGAAGAGGATGTCGGCATCCTGGCCGAAATAGACCTTGGTCAAGTGGTCGATCAGTTCGAATCGCATCGTGGGATTTTTTCTGCTGGCTGTCAGAACGGATGGGCGGTGAGGATGTAGAAGGGCTTGCCGTTGTAGGCCTTCATGTTGAGCGTCACGCGCACCTTGGTGAGCTGGCTCACGGCCGTGCTGCCGCGCTGCACGCCGATGCCGACCACGGTGCCGATGTCGTGCTCGAAGGCCATCGGCTTGGAGCCCACCTGCGCCGAGCGCGACCAGGCGCGGATCGCGCGCGCATTGGCGCGCACCGTCTGGCTGATGGCCGACTCGGCCGTGGCGAGGTCGAAGAACGACGACGACTTCTGCAGGCTGGGCTTCTTCGCGAAGCGGTCGAACAGGTCCTGCGCCGATTTGCCGACGTGTTCGCGGATGGTGTGGCCGCCGGCCTTGGAGCCGGCCACGCCCTCATGCTCGATGAGGCGCACGGGCTCGAGCTTGAAGCGGCTCGCGCGCACCGCGATGACGCGCGATGCGGCCAAGCCGCCGGCCACGAACAACGGCACCGCGACGTCGACCGCGAGCCCCACCTGCGCGCCGGTCTCGGGCGAGGCGCCCATGGCCTGCGCGGCGGCATCGGCCGTCATGGAGGTGGCGGTGCGCTGCGAGCGGCCGGTCCAGATCTGGCGCGCGGCGGTGGCGGTGACGTCGCTGCCGTGGGCACCGAGCACCACGCAGCCGACCTTGCTCGCCATGGTGGGTTCGGGCGCGACGCACAGCACGCCCGCGCCGACCAGTTCGATGACGCCGCCGACCAGCGCCGCGGTACCCCAGAGCCGGTTGCTGAGGCTCGCCGACTCGGGCACGTCCTCGCCACCGAGCACCGCCGCCAGCTGCACCGGCGTCAGCGCGACCGAGAGGCCGCCTTCCTCGTCGTCACCCATGGCGCATTCCTTTCCGTTGTCCTCGCGGGGATTGAAATTCCGAAGCATTCTTGCACGGCCCGGGCGAACATCGGCGCAGCGCGAGACAATCGTTACCGTGAGTTCCAAGCCCGCCGCCACGCCCCCGATCCGCCGCATCGCCCACCTCGACATGGACGCCTTCTACGCGTCGGTCGAGCTGCTGCGCTATCCGCAGCTCAAGGGCCTGCCGGTGGTGATCGGCGGTGGCCGGCGCAGCGTGGACGAGGCGATCCGCCACCTGCCGCCCGGCGGCACGCTGGCCGACATTCCGGTCGATGCCTTCGCACGGCTCAAGGACTACGTGGGCCGCGGCGTGATCACCACCGCGACCTACCCGGCGCGCAAGTTCGGCGTGGGCTCGGCCATGGGGCTCATGAAGGCCGCCAAGCTGTGTCCCGACGCGATCCTGCTGCCGGTGGACTTCGAGGAGATCCGCAAGTACTCGCGCGGCTTCAAGTCGATCATCACGGACATCGCGCCGCTGATGGAGGACCGCGGCGTGGACGAGGTCTACATCGACTTCACCGAGGTGCCCGGCGGCCAGCGCGAGGGCGGGCGCACGCTGGCGCGGCTGATCCAGAAGTCGATCTTCCAGGCCACCGGCCTGACCTGCTCGATCGGCGTGGCGCCCAACAAGCTGATCGCCAAGATGGCGAGCGAATTCAACAAGCCCAACGGCATCTCGGTGGTCTACGAGGACGACGTGCAGACGCGCATCTGGCCGCTGCCCTGCCGCAAGGTCAACGGCATCGGGCCCAAGGCCGACGAGAAGCTCAAGCGCCTGGGCATCGAGACCATCGGCGAGCTCGCGGCCTGCGAGCGCGGCTGGCTGATCGACAACTTCGGCAAGTCCACCGGCGCCTGGATGCACGAGGTGGCGTGGGGCCGCGACGATCGCCCGGTGGTGACCGAGAGCGAGCCGGTCTCGATGAGCCGCGAGACCACCTTCGAGCGCGACCTGCATGCGGTGCGCGACCGCGCGGAGCTCGGCGAGATCTTCACGCGGCTGTGCGAGAAGCTCGCCGAGGACCTGCAGCGCAAGGGCTATGTGGGCAAGACCATCGGCATCAAGCTGCGCTACGACGACTTCAGGATCGCCACGCGCGACCAGACCATCGACCGCTTCACCGACGACGCGAAGACCATCCGCCGCACCGGCGGCCTGTGCCTGAAGCGCGTGCCGCTCGAACGCCCGC
>NZ_JBZAYE010000760.1:0-3173 GCF_058244205.1 Variovorax sp. 20P10.2.4 | reverse complement strand
GGCTGAGCACGCGGCCGCGCCGGCGCGGCCTTGCGCACCGGCAGCGGTGCGTGCTTCGTTTCCTTCTTCGAGGCCATCGAACCCGAGGCGGGCTTGGCGCTCTTGCGCTGCCGCGTCGCGGCCTGGGCTTCGCGCCGATGCGCCTGCAGAAAACCCAATAGCCGCCGCTCCGCCGCATGCAGCCCGCGCGACGGCCGCGCACTGCGGCGTCCCGCGATGCGTTCGAGCAGGGCCGACGCCGCATCGGCCTCGGTGCTCGCGAGCGCGCTGCCCAGCGACAGCACCGCGGGATGCACATAGGCCTTCTTGCAGACCGCGGGCGTGTTGCCGAGCTGGCGCGCCACGGTCGCGAGGATGTCCTTCGCGGTGTAGCGGTTGCCGTCCGAGGCGACCCGGCCCGGCTCGCAGGCCAGCCGCGTGAGTTCCAACGCCTGCACCGTGCCATGCCAGGTGCGGAAGTCCTTCGCGGTGAAGCGCTCGCCGTCCAGGCCCTTCTGGCCCTCGACCACCTCGCCGAGGTAGTCGTTGACGTCGGTCGACGAGACGCTGTGCGGCTCGCCGTCCTCGCCCACGTACTGGAACAGCGCCTGCCCCGGCAGCTGCTGGCAGCCGCGCACGATCTTCGCCACGCGCGGGTCCTCGAGCGTGGCCTCGTGCATCACGCCGCTCTTGCCGCGAAAGCGCAGCCGCAGCGCCGCGCCCTTCACCGCCGCATGCCGGTTGCGCAGCGTGGTGAGTCCATAGGAACCGTTGCTGCTCGCGTACTCCTCGTTGCCCACGCGCATCAGCGTGGTGTCGAGCAGCCGCACCAGCGCGGCCAGCACCTGGGGCCGGGCCGGCGCGCCCGTAACCTTGCCGGCCTGCAGGTCGCGCTGCACCCGCGCGCGGATGCGCGGCAGCGCGCGCGCGAAGGCCTCGAGCCGGTCGAACTTGGTCTCGTCTTTCAGCGCGCGCCAGTCGGCGTGGTAGCGGTACTGCTTGCGGCCGCGCGCATCGAGGCCGGTGGCCTGCAGGTGGCCGTTGGGCAGCGGGCAGATCCACACCTCGTCGTAGGCCGGCGGTATCGCCAGCATGCGGATGCGCGAGAGCTCGTGTGCGTCGCGCACCCACTGGCCGCGCGCGTCGCGGTAGCGGAACTTCGCGCCGTGCCGCAGCCGCCGGATGCCCGGCATGTCGGGGTTCACGTAGACCAGCCCGTTCGCGATCGGCGTGGGCTTGGACGGAGGCCGTCTCGCGGAGGATGCAGTGTCCGGCATGGTGGTTGCGTGGTGTAGACAGGCCCGTTGTGCCAGCGCCGACAATGCGCGGCTGTAGGACGCCGCGAGCGCCGCCGGTGCGATGGCCGCGCTAGCGTGTCCTGCCCCCAATCCTCGAACCCACGGAGTCTCCCCATGCCGTCTTCCTCCTCCCTGTGCTTCGCCCGCCTCTCGGCGCTGGCCGCCGCCGCGCTGCTGGCCGGTGCCGCCAGTGCCGCCACCATGCCGCCCGCGCCCGGCGCCGAGGCGCGTGCCGAACTGCCCGTGAAGGTGAAGGTGTTCGTCGCCGCCATGTTCGAGATCGGCCAGAACAGCGGCGACCGCGCGGGCGAGTTCCAGCACTGGTACGAGCGCTACTGGAAGGGCGCGAAGCCGATGGCCGTGCCCGGTGCGCTGCAGCCCGTCTACTGCAATGCCGACGGCGTCTGCGGCGCGGTGCTCGGCATGGGCAAGGTCAACTCCTCGGCCTCGATGCAGGCGATCCTGCTGAACCCGCAGTTCGATTTCTCGCAGGCCTACTACGTGATCTCGGGCGTGGCCGGCACGCCGCCCTCGCGCGGCACCATCGGCGAGGTGAGCTGGGCCACCTGGCTGGTCGACTACGACCTCGGCCACCGCTGGGCGCCCGAGGAGAACAAGCCCGGCGAGCCCACCTTCATGCCGCGCAAGGGCTACGAGTCGTACCGCCGCTTCAAGCTCAACCCCGACCTCGTCGGCTGGGCCATGAAGCTCACGGCCGACACGCCGCTCAAGGATTCCGAATCGGCGCGCAGCTACCGGCTGCGCTACCCCGATGCCGCGGCGCGGCGCGCGCCCTTCGTCGGCACCGGCACCCACATGACGGGCGACACCTTCTTCCACGGCCCCGGCATGTCGAACCAGGCGCAGTACATCGCGAAGCTCTACGGCGCCGACGACTACGTGATCACCGAGATGGAGGCCGCCGCGATCACGCTCGTGATCCAGCGCACCCACGGCACCGACCGCGTGATGAGCCTGCGCGGCGCGGTCAACTTCGACCAGGGCCATCCCAACGAGACCACCTTGCAGCATCTCGACCCCGCGCCCGGCGAAACGGCCGGCGGCTTCGCCGAGACGGTGGAGAACATCGCGCTGGTGGGCACGCGCGTGGTCGACCACATCGTGGCGAACTGGGGGCAGTGGCAGGGCGGCGTGCCGCGGCCCTGAGACACGAGAGGCCGCACTCAGGGCACCGGCTGCAGATGCCAGGTCACCGTGAAGTCGAACGGCGTCCAGCGGCTGACCTTCACGCCCGCGCGGCGCAGGCCGCGGCCGGTCCAGGTGTTGCAGGTCTCGAACAGGTGGTAGGCGCCGTTGGCTTCGTAGAAGGCGTCCTGGGCGTTGTAGTGCGCGCCCGCGATGGCCGTCGCCTGGCCCGCGGGCAGGGTGCTGCGCACATGCTCGATCAGGCGCAGGTACTGCGGCATCGACAGCGGCAGCCGGAACGCGCCGGCGCCGAACTGGTCGCGCCGCAGATAGCTCACGTGCAGCAGCGCGCGGTTGCGGCCCGACAGCGCGCCCAGCGCACGCGCGGCCGTGAGGTCGGCCCAGGTCGGCGTGTGCAGGTAGAACTCGCGGTCGCCCCAGCCCAGCGCCACGTACTCGGCACCGGGCGGCACGGCCGGGAAGTCCGCGAGCGGGAACAACTTCTGCCAATCGATCAGCGCCGAGCGCACCGGGAACACGTAGTCGGTGTGCACGCCGTTGCTCAGCACCCAGGCCTCGACATAGGGCGTGGCCGGCGCGGTGGTCTTCGCATGGCTGGGCCAGAACACCAGCGCGAAGGCGGTTCCCACGTAGAGCCCGATCAGCACCACGAGGCCGAGCAGCAGCAGCGAGAAGCGGCGCAGCCAGCGTGCGATGAAGGCCATGGCGTCAGAACAGCGAGGCGGTGGC
>NZ_JBZAYE010000076.1:0-19335 GCF_058244205.1 Variovorax sp. 20P10.2.4 | reverse complement strand
GAGCCGCGGGCTGCATGCCCATGATGTAGGTCGCGATCGCGCGCACGTCCGACTCGGGCACGTCGGCCAGGTGCTGCGTCACCGGCAGCATCGGCCCCGCGGCCGCGCCGTGTTCGCTCGCGAGGCCGGTGCGCAGGTAGGACACGAGCTGTTCCTTCGTCCACGGCTTGGGCGCGCTGGCCAGCGCATTCAGCGGCGGCGCTTCCCAGCCATCGATGAGGTTGCCCGCGAAGGGCTGGCTGCCCTTCTCGGCGCCGAGCAGGTTCATCGGCGTGTGGCAGGCCGCGCAGTGCGCCGCGCCTTCCACCAGATAGCGGCCACGCAGCCATTCGTCGGACTGCGCGGTGCCGGGCGCGGGCAGCGGGCCCTTCTGCAGGAACAGCAGGTTCCAGCCCGCGACCAGCGGCCTAAAGCCGAGCGGGAACGTGAGCTGGTTGGCCCTGGCCGGCGCATGCACCGGCGTGCGCGCCATCAGGTAGGCATAGAGCGCGCCAATGTCGTCGTCGGACATGCGCGTGAAGTGCGGATAGGGAAAGGCCGGGTACAGCAGGTGCCCGTCGCGCGACACGCCGGCGCGCATGGCGCGGGTGAAGGCCTCGAGCGACCAGGTGCCGATGCCGGTCTCGGCGTCGGGCGTGATGTTGGTGCTGTGGATCGTGCCGAAGGGCGTGTTGAGCGGCAGGCCACCCGCGAAGGGTTTGCCGTTGGCGGCCGTGTGGCACACCATGCAGTCGCCCGTGCTGGCCACGTGCGAGCCTCGCACCAAGAGCGCCTGGTCACCGCCGGGCGGCGGTGGCGCGGGCAAGGCCGCGATGGCCGGCTCCCACGCATAGGCAAAGGCCGCGCCAACGGCAGCAGCCGCGACGACCAGCAGCGTCGCGATCTTGTTTCTCGTGTTCATTCGTCCATCCTGCCCCGCCGGGTTTGCGTACGGCGCATCGCTTCATCGTGGGCGGCGCGGATGCTACGCGGCAAGAATTAGATGGAAGTTCGACTGCGGAGATACCCGAGTCGAATGCTGGTCGGCGCGGAGGCGTGCGGGGCGCCAATGCGCGGGAGGCTGTAGGCCGACCGTTTCGGCGACTCGTGGCCGATGAATCCCGTCACCATGCAGAATCCGGTCCACAGCCGATGCCATGGCTTCATGGCATCGATCCAGACCGCAGCGAACTCTCCTCAGCACCCATGCCGAACTATTCGTTGAACGAAGTCAAGGTCTTTCAACCCGCCGGTATCGGGTGCAGGTTCTACCTGGTCGATGCAACCCAGGCCGCTCGCCGCACGATCCTGGTCGCTGCTTTCCATGGCGAGTATCCGGACGGATCGATGGGAAACGCGCACGGTGCGTACATCGCCACGAAGGCGCTGCATGGCGTCCATTCATTCCATGCCGACTGCCTCATCCTCGACTTTCGGGACCTCACCTATCGCTGGGGAAACACGCTGCTGCAGGTCTTCCAGGACGTCTCGCAGTTCAAGGATTCGGACGCCGAGCCCGACGAGCCGGCGTATCCCATCGTCGCCGTGACCTCCGACAAGTGCACCGCGGCTTTCCTGTCTCTGGTCACGCCAACCGGCAGGCCTGCTCCCGAGTGGCACTTCCAGGATCTGGATCGAGCGATCGACTACGGCATCAAGAAGGTCGACGAGTGGTTTGCCTATGGCTGAGGCAGTGCCCGTGACAGCATCGGTTCACCTGCGTTTTCAGACGATGTCAGCTTCAAAAAACCTGCAGCAATGAAGTTGGTTCTTGGCACATCCCCCGCACTCAGAATCTCCTTGGACCCCGTTCGTACCGAGGATCAGGTTCCATCCGTTGCATTCGATCTTCTTGTCGAAGTTGCAATGCCGTTTCAGGGCGCGCGCATCACTTCGAACGAGCGTTGGTTCTCACACGAGGCTCTGAACGCATTCGAAGCCCAGCTGTCGAGTTTGCGCGATATGGAACTCGGGTCAGCGACCCTGCAAGACATGAGCGAAAGACCCGTTGTGGACATCGCTCGCGAAGGCAACGAGATCACCATGGCAGTTCGCATCGCAGACACCACCCAGTCAGTCACCACCGTTGTGGAAGTTCGAGGCTACGCCCCTGAGGTGGCAACGCTGTACGAGCAACTTGCCTCCTTCCCAAAATGGTGGTGAGGCTAGTGCCACCATCAAGCCTTACCGGCGCGCCCAATCCTCTTCTTCGCCACCGCCTCCACGGCTTCCACCTCCGGCGCCTCCCGCGCCGACTTCATGTGCCCGCTCTCCCCGATCGTCATCCCCACGATCTTCGCCAGTTGCCGGCTCACGCTGATGTACGCATGCCCGAGCCGGCTGTCGAAGTAGAGCGAATCCCCGCGACCCAGCCGCACCACCTCGCCGTTGTCGAAGTGCACCTCGATCTCGCCCGAGAGCACATAGGCGAACTCCTCGCCCGAGTGACGCACGAAGTCCTCGGGGCCGTGGATGCGCCGCGCGTGCACCACGCCGACGATGGGGCTCATCTGCTTGCCGGCGGCGGTGGTGCCGAGGAACTCGTAGGCGATCGATAGGCCGCGGTACACCACGCCCTTGCCGGCGCGCGTGACGACGGGGCCGTCGAACTGGGCGGGCTTGACGCCGGCGCCCGCGAACATGGCATTCATGTCCATGTCGAGCGCGCGGCCCAAGGCGGTGAAGTTCTCGTAGCCCAGCGCGAGCTGGCCGCGCTCGGCGCGCGAGATGGTGGTGATCGACACGCCCGAACGCTCGGCCAGTTGCGCCAGCGTCCAGCCGAAACGCTTGCGCGCGGTGCGCAGGCGATAGCCGAAAGTGGTGCGGTCCAGCGTGGGCGCGGCCTCCTTCGGCTTCGCCGCCTGCTTGGTCCCTGTATGTGGATTCACGCTTGGCTCTCTCTTGTGATGCGCAGGATTCTGCCAGTCCATCCGCCGCCGCTCCACCGCTGGGCCGCCATGGCCGGGCCCGGAATTTGCGTATGCGCAAATTGCAAGTACGCAAATTTCACCGCCATGGTGCAACGAACGTCCTGAGTCCTTCGCCGCGTCCTCACTCTGCACGAGACGATGCCAAAGGAACTCAGGGCTTTCGATAATTTGCGTATACGCAAATTTGTTCCTACACTGCGCCGCGATGACAACGACCGAACACACCACCGCCACCGCCGACTTCCTCGTGATCGGCGGCGGCATCGCCGGCGCCTCGGTGGCGCACTGGCTCGCGCCGCATGCCCGCGTGATCCTGCTCGAACGCGAGAACCAGCCCGGCTACCACTCCACGGGCCGCTCGGCGGCGCTGTTCATGGAGAGCTACGGCACGCCGCAGGTGCGCGCGCTCACGATGGCCAGCCGCGCTTTTCTCGAGAACCCGCCGCCGGGCTTCGCCGAGCATCCGCTGCTGACGCCTCGCGGCGCGATGATGATCGCGGGCCCGGGTCAGGAAGCGCAGCTCGAAGAACACTGGCAAGTGCTGCAGGGCATGCCCGGCGATCCGCGCCGGCTCGGTGCCGACGAAGCATGCGCGATGGTGTCGGCGCTGCGGCCCGAGCAGGTGATCGGCGCGGTCTACGAACCCGATGCGGCCGACATGGACGTGCATGCGATCCACCAGGGCTACCTGCGCGGCATGCGGCGCGCGGGCGGGCAGCTGGTGTGCGATGCGGGCGTGACGGCCATCGAGCGCGTGGGCGACATCTGGCGCGTGCAGGCCGGCGGGCGCAGCTACGAGGCACCGGTGCTGCTCAATGCGGCGGGCGCCTGGGTCGACACGGTGGCTCGACTGGCGGGCGTGCCGCCCATCGGCATCGAGCCGCGCCGGCGCTCGGCCTTCATCTTCGCGCCGCCCGAGGGCGAGGCCGCGACGGCCGCGCGCTGGCCCATGGTGTTCGGCGCCGACGAGGACTGGTACATCAAACCCGACGCCGGCATGCTGCTCGGTTCGCCGGCCAATGCCGACCCGGTGGAGCCGCAGGACATCCAGCCCGAGGAGCTCGACATCGCGATCGCGATCGACCGCATCGAGCAGGTGACCACGCTCTCGATCCGCCGCCCCACGCGCACCTGGGCCGGCCTGCGTTCCTTCGTGGCCGACGGCGACCTGGTCGGCGGCTTCGATCCCGAGGCGCCGGGCTTCTTCTGGGTCGCGGCGCAGGGTGGCTACGGCATCCAGACCTCGGCCGCGATGGGCGAGGCCTGCGCGGCGCTGGCACGCGGGCTGCCGCTGCCCGAGCGCATCGCGGGCTTCGGGCTCACGGCCGAGATGCTCGGGCCGCAGCGGCTGCGCAGCAAGGTCGCGGCCTGAGGCGCGGCGCCCCTTTTCCTTCCTTCTTCCCTCCACCCCGAGAACAAGAGAAACCCCATGCGTGTCTTCAGTGCCTCCCTCGCCACCGAAACCAAC
The DNA here is from genome assembly GCF_058244205.1 of Variovorax sp. 20P10.2.4. Taxonomy (NCBI): domain Bacteria; kingdom Pseudomonadati; phylum Pseudomonadota; class Betaproteobacteria; order Burkholderiales; family Comamonadaceae; genus Variovorax; species Variovorax sp. 20P10.2.4. Next base: position 14,958 of record NZ_JBZAYE010000076.1, on the reverse strand, counting down.
ACCTTCGCGCCCATGCCCACGGGCCTGGCCTCGTTCAAGGACCGCGGCTACTTCCCCGCCGGCCAGCACCCCGAAGCGATGACGCTGTTCTCGGGCCCGCTGTGGGCCGCGCGCATCCGCGGCAAGGAGCGCGGCTGGACGCTGTTCGAAGGCATGGTGGCCGGCGCGCAGCCCAGCGGCACGACCACGCGCCACGCCTACGAGACGCTGCGCGACGAGCTGCTGGCCGACCTGCGCGCGGTGCTGCCGGTCGACATGGTGCTGCTGGGCCTGCACGGCGCGATGGTGGCCGACGGCTACGACGACTGCGAAGGCGACCTGCTGAAGCGGGTGCGCGAGATCGTGGGCCCGAAGGTGGTGATCGGCGCCGAGCTCGATCCGCACAACCACCTCACGCCCGAGATGGTGGCCAATGCCGACCTGATGATCTCGTTCAAGGAGTACCCGCACACCGACGTGCTCGAGCGCGGCATGGAGCTGGTCGACATCTGCGCGGCGCAGGTCGAGGGCAAGGTGAAGCCGGTGGCCGCGATGGTCGACTGCGACATGATCGTGACGGTCCACACCTCGCGCCAGCCGGCGCGCGGTTTCGTCGAGCGCATGCAGTCGCTCGAGGGCAGGGACGGCGTGCTCTCGGTCTCGCTCACGCACGGCTTCTCGTGGGGCGACGTGCCCGAGATGGGCACCAAGCTGCTGGTCTACACCGATGGCGACGCGGCCAAGGCGCAGGCCCTGGCGCGCCAGCTGGCCGACGAGGTGATCGCGATGCGCGACGCGCTCACGGTCCCCTACCCCGGCATCGACGCCTCGCTCGACGCGGCGCTGGCCTTCGACGGCGGCCCGGTGGTGCTGGCCGATGGCGCGGACAACCCCGGCGGCGGCGCGGCCAGCGATTCGACCTTCATCCTGCGGCGCATGGTCGAGCGCGGCATCACCAACGCGGCGCTGGGCCCGATGTGGGACCCGATCGCGGTGCGCATCGCCTTCGACGCGGGCGTGGGCGCCAAGCTCACGATGCGCATCGGCGGCAAGATCAGCCCGCTCTCGGGCGACCCGATCGACCTCGAGTGCACGGTGAAGGCGCTGCAGCGCGACCTGGTGATGACCGGCCTGGCGGGCACGCCGGTGCTGATGGGCGACAGCGCGCTGGTGGAAGCCAACGGCATCGAGATCGTGCTGATCACGCTGCGCAACCAGGCGATGGGCACCGACCTCTTCACGCAACTGGGCTGCGATCTCGCGGCCAAGAAGATCGTGGTGGTGAAGTCCTCGCAGCACTTCTATGCCTCGTACTCGAAGGTCGCCAAGCACGTGATCTACGCGGGTGCGCCGGGCGCGGTCACGCTCGACCTCAGCACCCTGCCCTACCGCAAGGCGCGGCTGCCCAAGTGGCCGATCGGCGCCACGGCCTGACGCCTCGTTTTTTCTTTCTCCCTCGTTTCCTTCCCTTTTCCTCAGCCCACGGAGTTCCGCGATGACTTCACCACGCCGCCTTCTCGCCGCCTGTCTCGGCGGACTCGCCCTCGCCACGGCGAGCCTGCACGCGCCGGCCCAGCAGCAGCCCAAGACGCTGCGCGTGGTCGCGCATGCCGACCTGAAGATCCTCGACCCGACCTTCACCACGGCCTACATCTCGCGCAACTTCGGCTACATGGTCTACGACACGCTGTTCGCGCAGGACGCGAACGGCAAGCCGCAGCCGCAGATGGTCGAGAAGTACAGCACCTCGAAGGACGGCAAGCAGTGGAGCTTCACGCTGCGCCCGGGCCTGAAGTTCTCGGACGGCAGCGCCGTGACCTCGGCCGACGCGATCGCCTCGCTGCAGCGCTGGGCCGCGCGCGACAGCCTGGGCCGCGCGATGGTGGCCAGCGGCGCGGAATGGAAGGCGGTCGACGCCCACAGCTTCACGCTCACGCTGACCGAGCCCTTCGGCATGGTGCTCGACGGGCTGGCCAAGCCCTCGGGCTTTCCGCCGGTGATCCTGCCCGAGCGCATCGCGAAGATGCCGGCCACCGCGCCGCTGACCGAGGTCGTGGGCTCGGGCCCGTTCGTGTTCAAGCGCGACGAATGGGTGCCGGGCAACAAGGCGGTGTTCGTGCGCAACACCAACTACGTGGCGCGCAGCGAGCCGCCGAGCGGCCTCTCGGGCAGCAAGAAGACCAGCTTCGACCGCGTGGAGTGGCTCTACCTGCCCGACGCCAACAGCGCGGTCGCGGCGCTCAAGCGCGGCGAGGTCGACCTGGTCGAGCAGCTGCCGCCCGACTACATCGCGCCGCTGCGCACCGACAGCAACGTCAAGATCGGCTCGGGCGGCGCCTACCAGGCCTTCCTGGTGATGAACCAGCTGCACGCGCCGTTCAACGACCCGAAGGTGCGCCAGGCGCTGCTGCAGGCCGTGAGCCAGGAGCGCTTCGTCGCGGCCATGGGTTATCCGCTCGACATGCGCATGAGCTACTGCGCCACCTACTTCATCTGCGGCAGCCCGAACGAGACCGCGGCCGGCGCCGAGCCCTTCCGCAAGGCCGACGTGGCCAAGGCCAAGAAGATGCTGGCCGACGCCGGCTACAAGGGCGAGAAGGTGGTGCTGCTGGTGCCCAGCGACGTGCCCTACCTCAACGCCGAGGCGCTGATGGCCGCGCAGACCATGCGCAGCATCGGCCTGAACGTCGACGCGCAGACCATGGACTGGGCCTCGATCGGCGCGCGCCGCGCCAAGCGCGATGCGCCCGAGGCCGGCGGCTGGAACATGTACGTGACGGTGGCCGGCGAGTTCGACGCCAACTCGCCGATCGCCAACGCCTACCTGAGCGCGGCCTGCGGCAACAGCCTGCCGGGCTGGCCCTGCGACAAGAAGCTCGACGAGCTGCGCACGGCCTGGCTCAAGGAGACGGTGCCGGCCAAGCGCAAGGAACTGCTCGACGCCTTCCAGTCGCGCGCCTACGAGGCCGTGCCCTACATCAACGCGGGCCAGTACTCGGCCGCGTTCGCCGCGCGCTCCAGCCTCAAGGGCGTGGACAAGCTCTGGGCCGGCATGCCGACGGTCTGGATGCTCGACAAGTAAGCCCTTCTCCCCAGCCACGAGAACCTCGAAGCCATGGGCTACATCCTCCGTCGGTTCCTCTCGACGCTCCCGGTCATGGCGGTGGTCGCCGTGGTGGTGTTCCTGCTGATCCACCTCTCGCCCGGCGATCCGGCCGCGCTGATCGCGGGCGACCTCGCCACCGGCGAGGACATCGAGAAGCTGCGCGCCGCGCTCGGCCTCAACCTGCCGCTGTGGCAGCAGTTCGCGCTGTGGCTCGGCCGGCTCGCCACCGGCGACCTCGGCACCTCGATCTTCACGCAGGTGCCGGTGTCGCAGCTGCTCGGGCAGCGGCTCGAGCCCACGGTGTCGATCGCGGTGCTCACCATGGCGATCACGCTGGTGGTGGCGGTGCCGCTGGGCACGCTCGCGGCCTACCGCGCCGGCACCTGGATCGACCGGCTGGTCATGCTGTTCGCGGTGCTGGCCTTCTCGGTGCCGGTGTTCCTGGTCGGCTACCTGCTGATCTACGCCTTCGCGATCCAGCTGCCGTGGTTCCCGGTGCAGGGCTACGTGCGCTTCGGCCAGAGCCCGGCGGACTGGCTGCTCGGGCTGGTGCTGCCCTGCGTGAACCTGGCGCTGGTCTACATCGCGCTGGTGACGCGCATGACGCGCGCCACCGTGCTCGAGGTGCTGCACGAGGACTACATCCGCACCGCGCGCGCCAAGGGCCTGGGCGTGCTGCCGGTGCTGGGCCATGCGCTGCGCAACGCGGCCATTCCGATCGCCACCACGGTGGGCGTGGGCATCGCGCTGCTGATCGGCGGCGTGGTGGTCACCGAGACGGTGTTCGCGATCCCCGGCGTGGGCCGGCTGGTCATCGATTCGGTGCAGCGCCACGACTATCCCGTGATCCAGAGCGTGCTGCTGCTGTCGGCCGGCGTGTACGTGCTGATCAACCTGCTGATCGACCTGAGCTACCGCTTCTTCGATCCGCGCATCCAGTACTGAACCGCGCCATGTCCACCGTACTCCCCATGAGCGACAGCGACACGCCCCTCACATCGGCAAGCACTTCGGCAAGCACACCGGCCAGCGCCGAAGCCGACATCGTGCCTTTCGTCCCGCCGCGCTTCCGCTGGCTGCGCAAGCACCCGACGCTGATCGTCGGCCTGCTGCTGCTGCTCGCGGTGGCGGCGCTGTCGATCGCCGCGCCCTGGATCGCCACCCACGACCCGCAGGACATCGACCCGCTGGCGCGCATGCAGCCGCCCTCGGCCGAGCACTGGTTCGGCACCGACGCGCTGGGCCGCGACGTGTTCAGCCGCGCGGTGTGGGGCGGCCAGGTGTCGATGATCGTCGGCGCCTCGGTCGCCGTGCTGGCCACCGTCTTCGGCATCGTGCTGGGGCTGTTGGCGGGCTTCGTGCGCCGCATCGACGGCTTCGTGATGCGCGTGATGGACGGGCTGATGGCGATCCCGGGCATCCTGCTGGCGATCGCGCTGATGGCGGTCACGCGCGCCAGCCTCACGACCGTGATCGTGGCCATCACCGTTCCCGAGATACCGCGCGTGGTGCGGCTGGTGCGCTCGCTGGCGCTCACCTTGCGCGAGCAGCTGTTCGTGGAGGCCGCGCATGCGGTGGGCACGCGGCTGCCGACCATCCTGTGGCGCCACGTGCTGCCCAACATGGTGGCGCCGCTGATCGTGCAGTCGACCTTCGTCGCGGCGGCCGCGGTGCTGACCGAGGCGGCGCTGTCCTTCCTCGGCGTGGGCGTGCCCGCGCAGACGCCGAGCTGGGGCAACATGATGGCCGAGGGGCGCAACTTCGTCGCCGTGGCCTTCCACATCATCCTGTACCCGGGCCTCTTGCTCGCGGCCACGGTGCTCGCGATCAACCTCGTGGGCGACGGGCTGCGCGATGCGCTCGATCCGCGCCTGGCGCGCCAACTCTGAGGGACGACGCCCCATGACCACTCCCCTGTCCCGCGTCGCGCTCGCGACCGGCGAGCCGCTGCTCGAGGTCGACGAGCTGCGTACCCACTTCCACACGCTGGCCGGCGTGGTGCGCTCGGTCGACGGCGTGTCCTACACCGTGCGCGCCGGCCGCACGCTCGGCGTGGTCGGCGAATCGGGCTGCGGCAAGAGCGTGACCGCGCTGTCGATCCTGCGGCTGGTGCCCACGCCGCCGGGCCATCACGCGGGCGCGGTGCGGCTGCGCGGCACCGACCTGATGCGGCTGAGCGAGCGCGAGATGCGCCAGATCCGCGGCAACCGCATCTCGATGATCTTCCAGGAGCCGATGACCTCGCTGAACCCGGTGCTGACCGTGGGCCGGCAGATCGCGGAGACGGTGCAGCTGCACCAGAAGGCCAGCCGCGCCGAGGCACTGCAGCGCGCGGTCGAGATGCTGCGGCTGGTGCAGATCCCCGAGCCCGAGCGGCGCGTGAACGAGTACCCGCACCAGCTCTCGGGCGGCATGCGCCAGCGCGTGATGATCGCGCTGGCCCTGGCCTGCAACCCCGAGGTGCTGATCGCCGACGAGCCCACGACTGCGCTCGACGTGACGATCCAGGCGCAGATCCTCGACCTCATCAAGCGGCTGCAGAAGGAGCTGGGCATGGGCGTGGTGATGATCACGCACGACCTCGGCGTGGTGGCCGAGAGCTGCGACCGCGTGGTCGTGATGTACGCGGGCAAGAAGGTCGAGGAGGCCGAGGTGGTCGAGCTGTTCGACCGGCCGCTGCATCCCTACACGCGCGCGCTGATGGCCTCGATGCCCGCGATGAACACCGCGAGCACGCGGCTCACCGAGATCCCGGGGCTGGTGCCGGCCGCGCACGAGCTGGGCCGCGGCTGCGCCTTCGCGGCGCGCTGCGCCTCGGCGCGCGAACGCTGCCGGCACGAGACGCCGCGGCTCACGCGCCAGGGCGATGCGAACGACGCCGACGGCGGCCACGTGGTGGCCTGCTTCGCGGTGCAGGAAGGCTGGGCCACGGCTTCGGTCGAACAGGAGGTGGCCGCATGAGCACGACGACGACCGAGGGCGCGCCGCTGCTGCGCGTGCACGAGCTGCGCAAGCACTATGTTTCGCCCAAGCGCTGGCTGCGGCCGGCGCGCCCGCCGATCCAGGCGGTCGATGGCGTGTCGTTCTCGGTGGCCCGCGGCGAGACGCTCGCGCTGGTCGGCGAATCGGGCTGCGGCAAGACGACCACCGCGAAGTCGGTGCTGCGGCTGGTGGAGCCGAGCGCGGGCTCGGTGCAGCTCGACGGCGAGGAGCTGGTGGGGCTGCCGCCCTCGCAGATGCGCCAGAGACGGCGCGACCTGCAGATCATCTTCCAGGACCCCTACGCCTCGCTCAACCCGCGCCTGACCGCGGGCGAGATCGTGGCCGAGCCGCTGCGCAACTTCGGCGGCGCCGACGCGGCCGCGCGCGAGGAGCGCGTGCGCTGGCTGTTCTCGCGCGTGGGCCTGCGGCCCGAGGCGGCGAAGAAGTATCCGCACGAGTTCTCGGGCGGGCAGCGCCAGCGGCTGGGCATCGCGCGCGCCCTGGCACTGCAGCCCAAGCTGATCGTCTGCGACGAGCCCGTGTCGGCGCTCGACGTGTCGGTGCAGGCGCAGGTGGTCAACCTGCTGATGGACCTGCAGGCCGAGTTCGGCATCGCCTACCTGTTCGTCGCGCACGACCTCGCGGTGGTGCGCCACATCAGCCACCGCGTGGCCGTGATGTACCTGGGCCACATCGTCGAGATCGCGGACCGCGACACGCTGTTCTCGGCGCCGCGCCATCCGTACACCGAGATCCTGCTGTCGGCGGTGCCCGTACCCAACCCGCGCACGCCCGCCAAGCGCATGCTGCTGCAGGGCGATCCGCCGAGCCCCGCGAACCCGCCCTCGGGCTGCCGCTTCCACACCCGCTGCCCGATGGCACAGGCGGTGTGCAAGGAGCAGCAGCCCGTGCTCACGCCGCGCAAGGCCGAGGGCCACCTGGTGGCCTGCCATTTCCGCTGAACACGCACTCACAACAGACAAAGGAAAAAACGCGATGTCGAACCCCACCCACCACGACCTGCTGATCCGCGGCGGCACCGTGATCGACGGCACCAAGGCGCCGCGCTTCGAGGCCGACGTGGCCATCTCGGGCGGGCGCATCGCCGCCATCGGCCAGCTCGAGGGCCACACGGCCGACCAGGTGCTCGACGCCACGGGCCGCATCGTGGCGCCGGGCTTCATCGACTCGCACACGCACGACGACCAGGCGGTGCTGTCGCAGGCGCAAATGCCGTTCAAGGTGTCGCAGGGCGTGACCACGGTGATCGCGGGCAACTGCGGCATCAGCGCCGCGCCGCTGCGCGAGGACATGGACCTGCCGATGCCGCTGAGCCTGCTCGACTCGCCGGTCGAGGGCCGCTTCACCACCTTCGCCGCCTACCTCGACGCGCTGCGCGCCACGCCCTCCTCGGTCAACGTGGCGGCGATGGTGGGCCATTCGACGCTGCGCGCCGTGACCATGGCCGACCTCGACCGTCCCGCCACCGCGAGCGAGATCGCGGCCATGCAGGCGCTGGTCGAGGAAGCGATGCAGGCCGGTGCCATCGGCCTGTCGACCGGCACTTTCTACCCGCCCGCGGTGAAGGCCACCACCGAGGAGATCATCGAGGTGGGGCGCCCGCTCACGGCGCGCAAGGCGCTCTACGTGACCCACATGCGCGACGAGGCCGACCGCGTGATGGAGTCGCTCGAGGAGACCTTCGCCATCGGCCGCGCGCTCGACATCCCGGTGGTGGTGTCGCACCACAAGGTGCAGAACGTGCAGAACCACGGCAAGACCAAGGTCACGCTGCCCTTCATCCAGGAGGCGATGAAGCACCAGTGCATCGGCCTCGACTGCTATCCCTACACGGCCGGCTCGACCATGATCCGCACCGACCGCGGCATGATGGACGGCCGCGTGCTGATCGCATCGAGCGTGCCGCATCCCGAGTGCGCGGGCCGCGACCTGAAGGACATCGCGGCCGACTGGGGCGTGTCGGGCGAGGAAGCCGCCAGGCGGCTGCAGCCCGGCAGCGCGATCTATTTCATGATGGACGAGGACGACGTGCAGCGCATCCTCGCCTTCGACGAGACCATGATCGGCTCCGACGGCATTCCGCTCGGCGAGAAGCCGCATCCGCGGCTGTGGGGCACCTTCCCGCGCGTGCTGGGTCACTACAGCCGCGACGTCGGCCTGTTCCCGCTCGAGACCGCGGTGTGGAAGATGACCGGCCTCACCGCGCGCAACTTCGGCCTGCACGAGCGCGGCACGCTCAAGCCCGGGCACCACGCGGACGTGGTGGTGTTCGATGCGAAGACGGTGCGCGACACCGCGAACTACCAGGAGCCAACGCAGGCGGCCGAAGGCATCGAGGCGGTGATCGTGAATGGCGCGCTGACCTGGCGCGATGGGGCGCACAGCGGAGCGCGCAATGGGCAGGTGATCGTGCGGCAGACGAGCTGACGCCGGGGGCGGCCCTCAGCGCGCGTCGTGCGAATGGATCTGCAGTGCTTCGAGGAAGCGCGAGACCATGTTGTAGGCCGCGACCGTTGCCGTGAGTTCCACCAGCTGTTGCGGCTCGAACTGCGCCGACACCGCGGCGAAGATCGCATCGGGCACCTGCACGTGGAGCGTCATGGCGTCGGCATAGGCCAGCACCGCGCGCTCGCGCTCGCTGAACAGGTCGCTTTGCGCCCAGTCCTGCAGCGCATCGAGCTGCGGCTGCGACATGCCTTCCTTCAGCGCGATCGGCGCATGCTGGTCCGCTTCGTAGGGCGCGTGGTTGAGCTGCGCCACGCGCATGATGACCATCTCGCGGATCGCGCCGGACAGCGACGATTTCTGCCGGATCGCGGTCAGGTAGTTAAGCCAGCCTTCGGCCACGGGCGGGCTGTTGAGCAGCATGCGATAGAGATGCAACACTTCGCCGCGCTCGGCGACGATGCGGTCCGCGAGCGGCTTGACGGCGGGGTTCTGGCTGTCCGCGTAGGGAATCCGGGCCATGGGGGTGTTCCTTCCTTGTTTTGTTCGTGGATCGGGTTCAGCCGCTGGTGACGATCCCGCGCTTGACGAGGTCGTTCATCACTTCGGCGTCCTTCCTGACGCGCTCGGTGAACTGCTCGGGCGTGCCGTTCACGATGTCGTAGGCGTTCTCGCCGAAGCGCTTGGCCACCTGCGGGTCGTGCATCGCCTCGCGCACGGCCTTGAGGATCTTCTGGCGCACCTCGGGCGGCATGCCCGGCGGTGCGACGATGCCGATCCAGGTGGGGTATTCGAAGCCCGGGATCAGTTCGTTCATCGCGGGCACATCGGGCAGCATCGCCGAGCGCCCGGGCGAGCTCACGGCCAGTGCCCGGACCTTGCCGGCCTTGATCTGCGGCAGCATCACCGACAGGCCCGCGAACGCGTAGTCGATGTGGCCGCCGAGCATGTCGGTGAGCAGCGGACCCGCGCCCTTGTAGGGCACGTGCTCGGTGCGCAGCCCCTTGGCCAGCGACAGCTGCGCGCTGTTCACATGCCCGGCCGATGCGGTGCCGGCGGAGCCGTAGGAGCTCTTGGGGTTGGCCTTCAGGTAGGCCACCAGCTCGTCGAGGTTCTTCACCGGCAGGTCGTTGCGCGTGACCAGCACCTGCGGCGTGGTGACGAGCAGGCTCAGGTAGTCGAAGTCCTTGAAGGTATCGAAGGGCAGGTTCTTCACCGTGAGGTGGTTCACCGCCTGCGAATCGAGCGCGAGCATGAGGGTGTAGCCATCGGGCTTGGCGCGATGCAGGTCGCCCGCGCCCAGCGAGCCGCTGGCGCCGGGCTTGTTGTCGATCACCAGCGTCTGGCCCAGCTTCTCGCCCAGGGTGTTGCCGATGATGCGTGCCGTCTGGTCGACCGCGCCGCCCGGCGCGAACGGCACGATGAGTCGGATCGGCTGGCGCGGATAGCCCTGCGCATGGGCGGCCGGCATCAGCGCGGCGGCGGCCGTCGCAACTGCGCAGGCCAAGAGAAGTCGTCGCCCGGTCTCGAGCATGGTGTGTCTCCTTGTTTTTGGGGGAAGCAGTGGGTAGCGAGCGGGCCGTCAGCGCGTGGCCGCGACCAGGCCGCCGTCGACGACGATCTCGGTGCCGGTCACGTAGCGGCTCTCGTCCGCCACCAGGAACAGCACCGCGTGCGCCGTGTCCCAGCCGGTGCCCATGTGTTTCATGGGGACCTGGTTGTTGCGATGGTCGATGAAGCCCTGCGTGTCGCCCTTCGCGTACTTCGCCGCCAGGCCTTCGATGAGCGGCGTATGCATCAGCCCCGGCACCACGCAGTTGAGCCGGATGCCTTCGGGCGCATGGATGACCGCCGAGGTGTGCGTGAACTGCAGCAGCCCCGCCTTGGCCGCGGCATAGGCGACCTGCGGCTTGCCGATGTAGCGCAGGCCGGCCACGGACGCCACGCTGACGATGGCGCCGCCGCCCTGCTCGCGCATGTACGGGATGACGTGCTTGCAGCCGAGGAACGCGCTCTTGAGGTTGACCTGGATCTGCGCGTCCCACACCGCCTCGTCCATGTCGACGGGACCGCCGGGCTGCGAGACGCCGACGTTGTTGACCAGGATGTCGATGCGCCCGAAGCGCTGGATGCAGGCGGCCACCGCCTGCTCGACCTGCGCGGACTGGGTGGCGTCGCAGGCCTGGACCTCGGCCTCGCCGCCCTCGGCCACGACCAGGGCACGCGTGGCCTCGGCGTTGGCGAGCACGAGGTCGGTGCCGAACACCTTCGCGCCCTGCCGCGCGAGCAGCACCGCGGTGGCGCGCCCATTGCCCCAGCCATCGGCCACGGCGCCGCAGCCCATGACCAACGCCACTTTTTCCTTGAGATCCAGCACCTTGTCGTCTCCTTCGATTTGCCTGAGCGGCGATCGTAGGAAGATCTCATTTATCTTTGAAATTCTTTCTATCTATCGATTTATAGAATCAGGGAATGAATATCTCCCCGCGCCAGCTGCGCCTGTTCCTCGCGCTCAGCGAATCGCTGAACTTCAGCAAGACCGCGGAGCAGCTGTTCATGACGCAGCCCTCGCTGAGCAAGGCGATCCGCGATCTCGAGGAAACGCTGGGCCTCGTGCTGTTCGAGCGCACCACGCGCAGCGTGCATCTCACCGCGAGCGGCACGCGGCTGGCCAGCATGGCGCGCAGCGTGATCGGGGAATTCGACAGCGGCCTCGAGCGCATGCGCGCATCGGCCGAGCAGGAGGCGCAGCAGCTGTGCATCTCTTCGCTGCCGTCGCTGGCCAGCGTGATCCTTCCCGCCGCCTGCAGCGCGCTCGAGCGGCGCTTCGCGCAGCCGCGCATCGCCATCCACGACTGCTCCAACAGCGCGAGCATCCAGCGGCTGCTGAACTACCAGGTGGATTTCGCGCTGGCGTCCGTCATGCCCTCGCACCCGGACCTGCAGTACGAGGAGCTGCTGCGCGACCAGTTCGTGCTGCTGTCGTGCGGCGCCTGGCGCAAGCGCATCGCCGACGAAGTCATGCTGGAGGAGCTGCTGCGGCTGCCGGTCATCAGCATGACCGACGCCAGCACCGCGATGCGCTACATCAGCGCCGCCTTCCTGCAGCGTGGCGTGGAGTTCCGGCCGAAGATGCAGCTCGACCAGGTCGGCACGATCGCGGGTTTTCTCAAGGAGGGGCTGGGCGTTGCGGTGCTGCCCTATCTGGGAATGATGCCGATGGTGAGCCTGCGGGGGATGAAGATCTCGTCGATTGCCGACGGGCCGCTGCGCTCGGTGGGGATGGTCACGCGCAGGCAGGGCGGCACGTCAGCGATCGCGCGGGCGGCGATGGACGAGATCCGCAAGGTGGTGGGCGCGTTGATGAAGAAGCACCAGGGCTGGCTGCATCCCGCATCGGCCTAGCGCGCGGGGCCGAAAAAAAGCGCCCTCAGTCGGGCGCGTTCATCACGCGGTCGAACTCCTCGTCGGCCGGCACGTTGTCGGCATCGAGCTCGCTGGCATCGGTGAGGTCGATGCCGGTTTCCTCGGACAGGGAATCGGCGGCCTCCGCGTCGATGGCATCGAAGTCGTCCTCGGGCAGGCCGTCGGCATCGAGGTCCTCGTCGACTTCCTCGGGGATCGGCGCGGGGCGCGCGCTGGTGACGGCGGCTCGGGTGGTCATGGTCTTTTCCTCACGGATGGCTGGGCGAAGCAGGCCCCTATGTTGCGCCGATTTCGCGTCATCCGGAAGACGGTGCGGGTGACGGGACGTATCGCCGCAACCGCACCTGTGCAAACGATCAGTTCTTGTTCGCCCCGGGCTTGGCCTCGCCTTCGTGCGCATGGTCGTGGTCGTGCCCTTCCTCGTGCGCATGCGCGGCGTGGTTGTGCCCGTGGTCGTGGCCATGCTCGCCGCTGTGCGCGAGCCGGCTCACGCCGGTGACCAGCACGATGCCCGCGATCAGCCAGGCGATCTGCCCGAGGGTCTGGCGCATCGGCAGGCGCTTCTGCAGTTGCGGGATCAGGTCGGCCAGCGCGACGTAGACGAAGCTGCTGCCGGCCAGCACGAGGAAGTACGGCAGCCAGCCATGCAGCTGGTCGACCAGCCACCAGCCGGCGATGCCGCCGAGCATGGTCATGGTGCCGGCCAGCGACACCTTCACGAGCGCGGCGCGCTGGTTGGCCGAGCTCTGGCGCAGCACCACGAGGTCGCCGATGTGGTGCGGCACCTCGTGCGCGAGCACGGCGAGGGCGGCGACCAGGCCCAGGCGCAGGTCGGCGATGAAGGCCGAGGCGATCAGGATGCCGTCGCCGAAGCAGTGCACGCTGTCGCCGGTGAGCACGGCCCAGCCGCCGGCGCGCGGGCCGTGGTCATGGCCGTGGTGCGCATGGCCATGGCCGTGCGCGTGGTCGTGGTGGCCGTGGTTGTCGTAGATCGGGCCGAGCTGCGCCGGCTGCCCGGCGGTGTCGCCGCCATGATGGTGCTCGTGCCCGTGGTGCCACAGTTCGGCCTTGTCGAGCAGGAAGAAGAACACCACGCCGAACAGCAGCACCGCGAACAGCAGCGCGGGCTCGATGCGGCTTTCGAAGGCCTCGGGCAACAGGTGCATGAAGGCGGTGGCGAGCAGCGCGCCCGCCGCCAGGCTCAGCAGGTGCTGCGGATTCACGCCGCCCGAGCCGCTGCGCACGCCCACGCGCAGCAGCAGCGCCGCGAGCCACACGCTGCCGATGCCGGCGACCAGGGTCGCCAAGATGATCACTATCAAGTTCATAGCTGCTTACGCATTAAGGACGCCCGATGCGCCCAGTTCCATTCATTAAAAGCAAAAAGGCCGCCCCTTGCGGGGACGGCCTTCGGCGGAAGCTGGCTCTGGGGTCGTCCTGGGCGCTGATCGCTCAGGCGACGCCGTTGGCTTTGAACCAGGCGGTGGCTCGCTGCCATCCGTCGTCGGCCGCGCTCTTGACGTAGCTGGGACGGTAGTCGGCATGGAACGCATGGCCTGCTTCGGGATACACGACGAAGCTCGACGCCTTGGCAGCCGGGGAGCCATTTGCCAGGGCCGATTTCATCTTATCAACGGTGTCAAGGGGGATGCCCTGGTCTTTTCCGCCGTACAGGCCGAGCACCGGCGCCTGCAGGCTGGCGGCGATGTCGACCGGGTGCTTCGGGTTCAGGTCGCTGGCCTGGCCGACCAGCCGGCCGTACCAGGCGACGCCGGCCTTGACCTTGCCGGTGGCGGCGTAGAGCCAGGTGATGCGGCCGCCCCAGCAGAAGCCGGTGATGCCGGCCTTGGAGGTGTCGCCGCCGTTGGCCGCGGCGTACTGCAGCGCGCCGTCGAGGTCGGCCAGCACCTGCGCGTCGGGCACCTTGCTCACGATGTCGGCCTGCAACTTGGGAATGTCGGTGTAGCCGCGCGGATCGCCCTGGCGCGCATAGAGCTCGGGCGCGATGGCGAGGTAGCCGAGCTTGGCGAAGCGGCGGCAGGTGTCGGCGATGTATTCGTGCACGCCGAAGATCTCCTGCACCACCAGGATCACCGGCAGGCCGGTCTTGTTGGCCGGCGCCGCGGCATAGGCCGGCACCTCGAAGCCGTTGACCGTGTACTTGATCGGGCCGGCCTTGAGGCCGTCGGCCGGGGTGCTGATGGCGGTCTGCGCCATCACCGGCATGACGGCGGCGGCATAGCCCACGCCGATGGCGGCCTTGAGCGCGGTGCGCCGCGTCGCGCCCTGCTCGGTGCTGTCGCCGGGGCGCAGCGAGTCGAAGTCGGATTGCAGGTCGGAACGGCGGTCGTCGAGTTGGGGCATGAGGAGGGCTCCAGGTGAGGGATCGTCGGACAAGGGGCAGATGCGAAAAAACGCACGCCGCAATGTAGGCGATAACGGCCCGTCCTCCCTGTTCGCGGGGTCGATGACCCCGCGCGGACGCCCTTTTGCCGCTCAGCGCGGTTCGTAGGCCCGGCGCGCCAGCGCCGCCGCCAGCACCTGCGCCGGATCGACCAGCCGCAGCCCCGCCACCGCGCTCGAGCCCGCGAGCCCCAGCGGCACCTCGGTGCAGCCCATGATGATCGTGACCGGACCGTGGCGCTCGGCCAGCCGCAGCGCGACCTCGGAGAAGCAGCGCTCGGCCAGCGCCATGTCGCCGGCCTTCACGCCCTCGAAGATGCCGCGCGCGATGGTGCGGCGCTCGTCCTCGCTGGGCACGTGGCAGCCCAGGCCAGCCTCGGCCAGCGCCTGCTCGTAGAGGCCGATGCGGTAGGTGCCCTCGGTGGCCATCAGCGCCACCTCGCCCGCGCCCTGCGCCGCCAGATGCTGCGCGGTCTCGCGCGCCATGTGCAGCAGCTCGACCTGCGGAAAGCGTTCCTGCAGCCGCGCATGCCAGGCATGGGCGGTGTTGCAGGCGATCGCCACCGTGCGGCTGCCGAGCGCCGCCAGCCGGCCCA
>NZ_JBZAYE010000759.1:0-3175 GCF_058244205.1 Variovorax sp. 20P10.2.4 | reverse complement strand
GTTGCGGATCAGGAGCGATGGCATGGGGGTTCCTTTGTTCTTTGTCGTATGAAGCATCAGGCGGGCTGCGCCGCGGCCGCGCGCGGCGCCGGGCCCGGCGTGACCAGCGCCACGATCACGAACACCAGCGCATTGGTCGCGAGCGCCACCAGCCCGGTGTTGAGCGACTTGAAGGCCAGCGGCGCCGTGGGAAACAGCGTAGCGAGGTTCGCGCCGGTGGTCATCAGGAAGCCGAGCACCGCGCCGCCCGCGACGATGCCCGCGAAGGCCGCGTGCTTGTTGCCGAAGGGCTTCTTCAGGAGGCTGAACAGCAGCGAGGGCAGCAGCTGCGTGAGCAGGCTGGAGGCGAAGATCGCCACCGCCACGATGGTGGTGCCGCCGCGCAGCACGAAGTACACCGCCACCAGCGCGAACAGCGGCAGCACGCCGCGCGCCACGCGCGACACCTGGCGGTCGGTGGCATGCGGCGCGAAGCCTTCCTTGTAGACGTTCTTGCCGATCACGGTGGAGGCCGTGAGCAGGATCATCGAGCCCGGCACCAGCGCCGTGAGCACGCCGGTGCCGCCGATCACGCCGACGAACCAGGGGTCGAAGCTGTGCTTGACGAGGCCGAACAGGGCCAGGTCGACGTCGGAGCCCTTGAGCCCCGGCACCTGCAGGATGGCCGCGAAGCCGACCAGGAACAGGAAGGCGATCACCACCTGGTACAGCGGCATCAGGATGGTGTTGCGGCGCACCGCGCTCGCGCTGCGCGCGGCATACACCGAGGTGAGGTTGAACGGGTAGAGGTAGTAGCCCAGCGCCGTCAGCAGGATGGTCGAGTTGTACCAGCTGAGGTTGAGGCCCTCCTTCGGGAATTCGAAGAAGCCCGGGTTGGCCGCGTGGATGGCGGTGAACATCGGCGCCACGCCGCCGTAGTAGTGCCAGGGCAGGTAGAGGCCGAGGAACACGGCGAGCGCGAGGATGAGCACGTCCTTCACGATGGCGATGCTGGCCGAGCCGTGGATGCCCGAGAACAGGATGTAGCTGACCATCACCAGCGTGCCGATCCAGATCGCCACCGGCGGCGCGATCGAGCCGTACGAGGCCTCCGAGACGATGATGCCGAGCCCGCGCAACTGGATGGTCAGCAGCGCGACCATGCCGCCGAGCGCGACCACCGACACCAGCACGCCGAGCGGGCGGCTGTCGTACTTGTGGGCGAAGAAGTCGGAGAACGACACCAGCTTGTGCGCGGTGGCGTAGCGCCACACGGCCGGCAGCATCCAGAAGGCCATGAGGTAGGCCAGCCCGCCATAGGCCAGGATGTAGAAGGCCGGCGAGCCCTTGCTGTACGACCAGCCGCTGGCGCCCAGGAAGGTGAAGGTGGAGAACGATTCGCCCGCCATCAGCAGGAACACCATGATCGCGCCGAGCCCGCGCCCGCCGAGCGCCCATTGCTCCAGGCTCATGGTGCGGCCGCGCCGCGCCAGCACCGCGAGGGCCAGCGCGCCAACCACGAACAGCGCGATCACGCCGAGCGCGGCGTTCATCGCGCGTCTCCCTGCGTTGCCGGCGCGTCGAGGTCGCCTTCGGCGCGGTCGATGACCACCATGATCAGCGAGGTCAGCACCAGCCAGAGCACGTTCCACACCATCAGGAAAGGCATGCCGAGCACGAAGGTGGGCGCGACGGAGGACAGCCAGCCCCCGCTGAAGAAGGCGGCGACCGGCAGCGCGGCCAGCCATTTGGCGGATTTCATGTGTGTCTCCGTTGTCGTGTGTGGTTGTGGATACCTGGATTTTTGGTCAACCATATCATTTTATTTTGGTTAACCAAATTTCCGCGAATGGTACGAAGCGGACCGGGCCGCGTCAATCCGGGGCCTTTCCCCGGGGTGGCGCGACGCAGGCAAAATCCGCCTGCCTATGCCCGTCACCCGCAAGCCTTCCGCGCCCGCACCCTCCCCCGAGCCCACCGACGCCGACGGCGCCAACGTGGACGAACGCGTCTATGCCGCCGTCTCGAAGGCGCTGCTCAGCGGCAAGCTGCGGCCCGGCACGCCGCTGCGCGAGCGCGCGCTGGCCGAGGCGCTCGGCTGCACGCGCGGCGCGGTGCGCAAGGTGCTGGCGCGGCTGGGTTCCGAGAAGCGGCTGGTGCTCGAGCACAACCGCGGCGCCTTCGTGCCCAACCCCTCGATCGAGGACATGCGCGGCACCTACCGCGCGCGCCGCATCGTCGAGGCCGGGCTCGTGACCACGCTGTTCGGCCAGCTCTCGCGCGAGCAGGTGGCCACCCTGCGCAAGCACGTGCAGGCCGAGCAGAAGGCGTTCAAGGAAGGGCGGCGCGAAGACGCGGTGCGCCTGGCCGGCGACTTCCACCTGCTGCTGGCGCAGATGGCGGGCAGCGAGGAACTGCTCTCGTACATCGGTCGGCTGATCGCGAACACCGAGCTCTACAAGGCGCTCTACGACTCGGCCGAGGCCGCGAGCTGCGCGCCGCGCGAACACGAACAGATCATCGATGCGCTGACCGCCGGCAAGTCGCTCGACAAGGCGCTGGCCGTGGCGCTCGAGCACCTCGACGAGCTCGAGCGGCGCGTGATCGCGGGCGCGGCGGCCGAGCAGGAGACCGACCTCGCGACGCTGCTCAACGGCGGCGCGGACGACCCGCACCACGGGCACGGCCACTGAGGCAGGCACGTTTCGGCCGCGGCCGAAGTGTCCGCGCGCGGCCTTCGCGATGATCGGCGCGCCATGCCGACCACCACCACCCTCGCCGCTTCAGCCAAACCCCGGGGCCCCATCCTCGAATGGGCGCTGCTCGTGCTGCTCGCCACCTGCTGGGGCGCCTCCTACACCTTCATCAAGATCGGCGTCGCGACCCTTCCGCCGGTCACGCTGATCGCGGCGCGCACGCTGGTCGCGGGCCTGCTGCTGCTGGCCGTGCTGCGGCTGCGCGGCCTGCGGCTGCCGCGCGACGCGGCCAGCTGGCGCCGCTTCGCGCTGCAGGCCGGCCTCAACAGCGTGCTGCCCTTCACCCTGATCGCCTGGGCCGAGCGCAGCGTCGACGCCGGCCTCGCCACCATCCTCAACTCGACCTCGCCGATCTTCATCTTCCTGCTGAGCCTGGGCCTGGCCGGCGCCGAGCGGCCCACGCTGCGGCGGCTGTTCGGCGTGGCCGCAGGGCTGGTCGG
>NZ_JBZAYE010000758.1:0-3179 GCF_058244205.1 Variovorax sp. 20P10.2.4 | reverse complement strand
CGCGTGATGTTCAAGTTCCTGCAGCTGCTCAACGAGCACAAGGACGAGCTGGCCCACCTGATCACCGCCGAGCACGGCAAGGTGTTCACCGACGCGCAGGGCGAAGTCAGCCGCGGCATCGACATCGTCGAGTTCGCCTGCGGCATTCCGCAGCTGCTCAAGGGCGACTTCACCGACCAGGTCTCGACCGGCATCGACAACTGGACCCTGCGCCAGCCGCTGGGCGTGGTCGCGGGCATCACGCCCTTCAACTTCCCGGTGATGGTGCCGATGTGGATGTTCCCGGTGGCGATCGCCGCGGGCAACACCTTCATCCTCAAGCCCAGCCCGACCGACCCGAGCCCCTCGCTGCGCATCGCCGAGCTGCTCAAGCAGGCCGGCCTGCCCGACGGCGTGTTCAACGTGGTGCAGGGCGACAAGGCCGCGGTCGACGCGCTGCTCGAGCATCCCGACGTCAAGGCCGTCAGCTTCGTGGGCTCGACCCCGATCGCCAACTACATCTACGAGACCGGCGCGCGCCACGGCAAGCGCGTTCAGGCCCTGGGCGGCGCCAAGAACCACATGGTGGTGATGCCCGACGCCGACATCGACCAGGCCGTCGACGCGCTGATCGGCGCGGGCTACGGGTCGGCCGGCGAACGCTGCATGGCGATCAGCGTGGCGGTGCTGGTGGGCGACGCGGCCGAGAAGATCATGCCGAAGCTGATCGAGCGCACCAGGACCCTGAAGGTGCTCGACGGCGAGAACCTCGAGGCCGAGATGGGCCCGATCGTCACGCGTGCCGCGCACGAGCGCATCACCGGCTACATCGCCCAGGGCGAGAAGGAAGGCGCGAAGCTGCTGGTCGATGGCCGCCAGTTCGACGGCGCCAAGGCCGGCAAGGGCTGCGACGATGGCTTCTGGATGGGCGGCACCCTGTTCGACCACGTCACGCCCGAGATGCGCATCTACAAGGAAGAGATCTTCGGTCCGGTGCTCTCGTGCGTGCGCGTCGCCAACTTCAAGGACGCCGTCGACCTCGTCAATGACCACGAATTCGGCAACGGCGTGAGCTGCTTCACCCGCGACGGCAACGTGGCCCGCGAATTCGGCCGCCGCATCCAGGTCGGCATGGTCGGCATCAACGTGCCGATCCCGGTGCCGATGGCCTGGCACGGCTTCGGCGGCTGGAAGCGCTCGCTGTTCGGCGACATGCACGCCTATGGCGAGGAAGGCGTGCGCTTCTATACCAAGCAGAAGTCGATCATGCAGCGCTGGCCCGAGAGCACGCCGAAGGGGGCGGAGTTCGTGATGCCTACGGCGAAGTAAGCGGCTCGGCTTTTAGTCGCTTGCCAGATGCCCCTTCGAGGGGTAACGCAGCCGCCGCGGGGGAACCCGTTGGCGGCTGCGTGCATTGGCGGTCATGGCACGGGCTGACGACGGAATGGGGACTACCTCATGCGTCGGGTGCGATGCGGTAGTTTCGCTGCTGCTCGAACTCGCGGTACTTCTGCGACACCTGCTCATCGGCGTATTCGCCCTCGACGGTGTCCTCGATGCCTCGGCCGCTCAGACCCGGCAGCCCACCGATCGCGCCGCCCCACAGGTGCCGCTCCTGCGGCGCGCCCACGAACGCCAGCAGATACGCATCGAGGATCCCCTTGCCCGGCGACGCGATCTCCGCGCTCAGTGCCGCAAGGTAGTCGGCCTTTCGTGTCCGGTGCCACTCGATGCAGAAACCGGCGCGATGGCACAGCTCGCTATGGATCACGAGCATCGTCCGCCCGTTGCCGTCCAGAAACGGATGCCCATAGGCGAACAGCCCCATGACCTCTCCAGGCCGTTGACGTAATTGGCGCGGGTCGGCGGCCATGCGCAGTCCGGCCTCCACTGCGCGGCGCGCATCGCGCGGATGACTGAACCAGGTGCCGGCCTTGGAGACGGCAGAATCGGGCGCCGTGGTCGCCCGGTCCTGCCCCGCCCAGGGATAGAAGGCCGAGAACAGGATCCCGTGGACTTCCAGGAACTCCGCGTAGGCCACGGTCCGCCGCGTCGCGAGGAATGCCAACGCTTCATCGAGCCCGGCTCGAAACAGCTGGTGCTCGAGTTCCTGGACGATCTGCGGGTCCTTCTCCGCGTAGAGATTGCGGAGGTAGCCCCGCACGTCGAAGTCCTTAAACGGATCGAACACGCTGCTTCTGTTCACGCAGGTGATTGATCAGCAAGGTGGCCATGTCCTGGGTGGAGAGCTGGCCCGCCCGCTTCAATGCAATGAGCAAGTCCTGCACATCGCCGGAGCGAACCTCGTCGCCCGCCAGCCGCGTGACCGTGTCCGCCCATTGATCGGCGGGTGTGCGGGTGTAGCGCACACCGAGCTCGTGCGCGAGATTCCGGACGAAGGCCTCGACACCGCTGACAGGCAGCACCAGACCGCGAGGGAGCGTGCGTCCCTTGTGCGCGCGCGAAGGCGTGTGCGTGCGATTCTGGCGTTTCATGGGTGCGTCAATGTCGCCTGAATTTTATCACCCCGCCCGAAAATTACTTAAAAACCTCAATCGCATCAACAACTTACATGCTGCCAACGAACCGGCAACCCGCACTGCTCAGCTCGCCCGCATCCGGCAAGCCGCCCGCACGATCCGCGCCGTCGGATTCGGCGTCATGTCGAGAAAACGCATCGGCTTGGGTGCCGCGCTGTAATCGGCGACCTGGTGCGGCTCTCCGCGCCACAGCGGCTCGGCATAGAAACGCGCCTGCACATAGGTCGCGCTCTTCGCATGGCAGTCGAAGACCACGCGCGATTCGTACGAGCGGTAGGGGACGCGGTCCCAGTTGAAGCGCGGGCCCGAGCGGTTCACGCGCACGTTCATCTCGATCAGCGGCTTCTCGGGCGCGGCCTCTCCTTCCGCGGGCGGGGTTGCCGCGATGCGGTTGGGGTCGACCTGAACCGTGTCGGCCGCCTTGTCGAGCGGATCGCCGACCACGGTGAACCACGCGGGCTGCGCCCATGCCAGGCTGCCCGCCACTGAAAGACCCGCCGCCAGCCACCAATGCCTCACGCGTTTGCTCCTCGTTGTCGCGACCGGGCCCCGCCGGGTCGGCAGGGAAAATAACCGAAGAATCCGGTTCGCTGACACAGGAATTTACAGTTTGGGGCACATCGGGCTTGTCGGACACCGGCGTGGCGGGCCTGCGGAAAG
>NZ_JBZAYE010000757.1:0-3181 GCF_058244205.1 Variovorax sp. 20P10.2.4 | reverse complement strand
GTGCTGGAAGAAGAGGACGACGAGGAAGAGAACATCGGGATGCATGGCCATGACGGAATCCCCCACTGACACCGGCGCCGAGGCCGAGGCCGAGGCCGAACGCCAGCTGCTGATCGTCGAGGACGACGCGGCCTTCGCGCGCACGCTGGGCCGCTCGTTCGAGCGCCGCGGCTACACCGTGCTGCACGCGAGCAACCTCGAGGACGTCGAGGACCTGCTGCGCCACCATGCGCCGGGCTACGCGGTGGTCGACCTCAAGCTCAACGGCGAGGCCTCGGGCCTGGCCTGCGTGCAGACGCTGCACCGGCACGACGCCAAGACGCTGATCGTGGTGCTGACCGGCTTCGCGAGCATCGCCACCGCGGTCGAGGCGATCAAGCTCGGCGCCTGCCACTACCTGGCCAAGCCCTCGAACACCGACGACATCGAGGCCGCCTTCGGCCGCGCGGTCGGCACCACCGAGGTCGAGCTGACCAACCGCTCGACCTCGATCAAGACCCTCGAATGGGAACGCATCCACGAGACCCTGGCAGAGACCGGCTTCAACATCTCCGAGACCGCGCGCCGGCTCGGCATGCACCGGCGAACGCTCGCGCGCAAGCTCGGCAAGCAGCAGGTCAAGTAGCGGCCCCGGCGGCGCGACATCGAGGAACCCACGGCAAGCACCGACACTCTCTTTTCGGATGACCATGCACCTGACACCGACGCCCGCACCCCTCGCCGCCCCGGCCCGCCGCGCCGCCCCGGTGGTGCGCGACCAGACCACGCTCGAGGAGATCTTCAACGCGCTGAGCCATGGCCTCGGGCTGCTGCTGGCGATCGCCTCGCTGCCGATCCTGGTCTACAGCGCGGCGCAGAAGGGCACCGCGGCCGGCATCGTCGGCGCCAGCCTGTTCGCCGGCACCGCGATCGTGCTGTACCTGATCTCCACGCTCTACCACGCGCTGCCGATGGGCCGCGCCAAGGCCTGGTTCAACCGTTTCGACCATGCCGCGATCTATCTCTTCATCGCGGGCAGCTACATGCCCTTCGTGCTCGGCGTGCTGCGCGGGCCCTGGGGCTGGACGCTGTTCGGTGCGATCTGGGCCGCGGCGGCGCTGGGCGTGGGCGCCAAGCTGTTCGACCGGCTCAAGCATCCGCTGTGGTCCACCGGCCTCTACGTGGCGATGGGCTGGATGGCGCTGATGGCGGCGGTGCCGCTGGTGGAGCGCATGTCGGGCGCGGGCCTGGGCTGGCTGGTGGCCGGCGGCCTGTTCTACACCGCGGGCGCGGTGGTGTTCCTGTTCGATTCCAAGGTGCGCTTCGCCCACTTCGTCTGGCACCTGTTCGTGCTCGCGGGCAGCACCTGCCACTTCTTCGCCGTGCTCTGGCACGCGCACGGCTGAGCTGGCGATTCGGCTTCGGCTTCAGTAGTGCGGCGGCAGCTCGTCGCGCAGGTTGCGCGGCGCGCCGCCCTGTCCCGCCGACTGCACCTGCTCGCGCAGCTGCCCCAACTGGGCCAGCAGGCCGTCGATCTGCTGCTGCTGGCGGTAGACCGTGAGGTTGAGCTGCTCGAGCAGGTCCTCGGCATAGCTGGCCTTGATCTCGAGCGCATCGAGCCGCTCGGTGACGTCGTGGGGCGAATGTTCCATGGTGCTATTGGACAGGAAGACCGGCCGCGGTTTCGTGACGATTCCATGCGGCCGGCCCGGGCCTGCCGCATGGCTCAGCGCCGCACCTTCGCCTCGAGCAGGTCGGCCATGCCGATGCGGTGCGCGAACTCGATGCGCACGCGCTCCGACACCTCGAACACCTCGGCCGCGCCGTCGTTCACGAAGTCGATCACCGGCCGCATCGGCCGCTGGCCCGCGGGCAGGCCCACGATGCGCACGATCTCGTCGGCCACCGCCTGCGGATCGGCGTGCTCGGGCGTCAACGCCGAGAGCTTCGCGCCGATCTGGTCCATCAGCCCGTCGTAGCGGCCATAGGCCGCGGCCGTGGCTGCATCGGCCGGCCTGCCCGCGCTCGGGAAATGGTCGGTGCCGCGCGTGAACGCGCCCGGCACCACGATCGAGGTCTCGATGCCGAAGCGCGCGATCTCGTAGGCCAGGGTCACGGCGAGCGAATCCATCGCCGCCTTGGCCGCGCCGTAGGGGCCCATGAACGGCGGGAAACCGCCCTTGGTGGTGGTGCTGCTGATCCACAGCATCAGGCCCGACTCCTGCCGCCGCAGGTAGGGCAGCACCGCGCGGTTGACGCGCTGCGCACCGAGCACGTTGGTGTCGAACACCTTCACGATCTCCTCGGGCGTGAAGGCCTCGGTCGGGCCGACCACCAGGTGGCCGGCGTTCTGCATCACCACGTCGAGCTGGCCCTGCTCGCGCACGATCGTCGCGGCGGCGGCATCGGCCGAGTCCTGCGACAGCACGTCGAGCTCGAGCGGATGCAACTCGAGCCCCCTGGCCGCCGCCAGCGCGCGCAGTTCGGCCGCGCGCGGCGCGTTGCGTCCCGCGATGTCGCGCATCGAGGCGTAGACGATGTGGCCCGCCTCGGCGAGCGACCGGGCGCTGAGCTTGCCGATGCCGGTGCCGGCGCCCGTGACGAGGATGATCTGCTTGTTCATGAGGGTTCTCCGTCGATGGATGGAAGGAATCAGGCGAGGCCGCCGTTGGCGCGCAGGATCTGGCCGTTGACCCAGCCCGCGTCGGGGCCGGCGAGGAACGAGACCACCGAGGCGATGTCCTTGGGCTGGCCCAGGCGCTGCAGCGGCGGCATCTTGGCGAAGGCCTGGATCTGCTCCTCGGTCTTGCCGTCGAGGAACAGCGAGGTGGCGATCGGGCCCGGCGCGACCGCATTCACCGTCACGTTGCGGCCGCGCAGCTCCTTCGCGAACACGTGCGTGAAGGCTTCGACCGAGGCCTTGGTGGCGTTGTAGATCGCATAGCCGGGCATGTTCAGCGCCAGCGTGGTGCTCGAGAAGTTGACGATGCGGCCGCCCTCGGCGAGGCGCTTGGCGGCCTCGCGCAGCGTGTTGAAGGTGCCGCGCACGTTGATGTCGAAGACCTGGTCGTAGAGCGCGTCGTCGTGCTCGGCCAGCGGCACGGTCTTGAGGATGCCGGCGTTGTTGACCAGCACGTCGACACGGCCGAGCTGCTGCTCGACGGTGTCGAACATGCGGCGCACCTCGTCGGCGCTGGCGACG
>NZ_JBZAYE010000756.1:0-3197 GCF_058244205.1 Variovorax sp. 20P10.2.4 | reverse complement strand
CGATGGCGCCGCGCTCGCGCCAGGCCACGTAGAGGTTCAGCGGCAGCATCAGCACCAGCACGCACACCGGCAGCAGCTCGGGGCGCACGAGGCCGATCACCGGCGCGGCGATGAGCGCGAAGCCGACCCCGGTCGCGCCCTGCACGAAGGCGGCGACCAGCACGGCCAGCGACATCAACACGAGGTGCTGCGCGCTCATCGGGCGACCTGCCGCCGGTGCTCGGCGGCCGTGGGATGCAGCCGCACGATCGGCGCGCGCGCGATCGCGGCCTGGGCGGTGCGCGCGAGCTGCCGTTGCCGCGCGCGCGCGTCCCAGTCGGTGGGCCAGCCCTTCCACAGCCGCAGCCGGCCATCGACGAACACCGCCTCGATCTGGTCGCGGTTGCCCAGGCGCACCAGGTCCCAGGTCAGGTCGACCGAGGTGCACATCTCGGGCGTGTCGACGTCCACGAGCAGGAAGTCGGCCGCCTTGCCGACGGCGATCTCGCCGGTGCGCGCGCCCAGGCCCGCGGCGCGCGCGCCCTCGTGCGTCGCATGGTCGAACCAGGTCCAGCCGCCGCCGCTGGAGGCATCGCCCACGGCCAGGCCGAAGGCGATCTTCTGCGCGGCCTCGGCCGCATCCATCAGGCGGAAGCCGTCGCTGCGCGTGGCATCGGTGCCCAGGCCGAAGCGGATGCCCAGCGCGGCCATCAGATGGGCCGGCGCCACCGCGTTGCCCTTCCACTGGCTCGCGACCGGGTTGTAACTGACGGCGGTGTCGGTGTCGCGCAGCAGCATGAGCTCCGGCGGCGTCACCAGCGTGCCGTGCGCGATCAGCACCTGCGGGCCGAGCGCGCCCAGCTGCGCGAGCAGTTCCAGCGGGCGCCGGCCGCGCGCGACCACCGAGCGCTCGACCGAGGCCAGGTGCTCGTTGACGTGGGTCTGGAACACGGTGCCGGCCTCGGCGCACAGCGCGGAGACGCTCGTCAGCATCTCGTCGGAGGCGGCCTCGGGCACCGAGATCGCGAGCGAGGGATGCACCAGCGCATCGCCCTGCCAGCGCGCGAGGAAGCGCTCGGCCTGCGCCTTCAGCGCGCCGCGCTCGGCGGCGCTGCTCTCGTTGCCGCCGTCGTTGCAGATCAGCCCGAGCACGCAGCGCAGGCCGGTCTCGTGCAGCGCGCGCGCCATGGCGCCGATGTCGCCCGGCGCGCGGGTGCCGGCGTCGCACACGGTGGTGAAGCCGCCGCGCAGCGACTCGAGCGCCGCGAGCTTGGTCGCGAGGTAGACGAACTCGTCGTCGAGGCTGGATTCGAGCGGCACCCACACGCGCCGGAAGATCTCGGACGGCTCGCCGTAGGCCAGCGACTTGCCGAAGGACTGCGTGAGGTGGTGGTGCGCGTCGATCATGCCGGGCATCAGCACCCGGCCGGGCAGGCGCTGCGGCACCAGTCGAGGATGGCGCGCGGCCAGCAGCTCGGCGGGGCCGATGTCGGCGAAGCGGCCGTCGGCGATGTGCACGGCGTGGCCGGTGGC
Organism: Variovorax sp. 20P10.2.4; assembly: GCF_058244205.1. Classification (NCBI taxonomy): domain Bacteria; kingdom Pseudomonadati; phylum Pseudomonadota; class Betaproteobacteria; order Burkholderiales; family Comamonadaceae; genus Variovorax; species Variovorax sp. 20P10.2.4. The sequence goes on along the minus strand of NZ_JBZAYE010000756.1, from coordinate 1,685 downwards.
CGGGCCGTCGCGCAGCATCAGGTGGTCGGGCACGAGCAGCAGCTCGCCAGCCGCGAAAGGCGCGGCCTCGTGGTCAGGGGACATGTCTGGATCCGAAAGAAAGGAAAGAGAAAAGCTCACTGCGGCGAGACCGGCGGCGGCACCGCCGATGGCAGGGGCGCCGCGCGTTCGGCCGGTGGCCGGTTGAACAGCAGGTTGAGCACCACCGCGGTGATCGAGCCCATCGCGAGGCCGTTGCCCAGCACCAGCTGCAAGGTGTCGGGAAAGCGGCTGTAGAGCCCCGGCACGAGGATCGGCAGCAGGCCCATGGTCAGCGCGCCCGCCAGCACGAACATGTTGCCGCGCTCGTGCAGGTCGGTGCGGCGCAGCATGTCGATGCCCATGGTGCCGATGATCGCGAACACCACCATCGCGGTGCCGCCCACCACGGCGGCCGGGATCGCGCTGGCCAGCCGGCCCAGCGGTGCCGACAGCGCGATCAGCACCAGGATCGCGCCGGCCATGGCCGTGACGTAGCGCGAGCGCACGTTGGTGGCGCGCACGATGCCGATGTTCTCGCCGCTGGTGATGATCATCGAGGTGCCGAACAGGCCGCCGAGCAGCGACACCAGCGCGTCGCCGCGCACGGTGCGCGGCACCGCGTCGCGCGGGTCGATGGGCCGGCCCACCACTTCGGCCACGGCCACCGTCTGGCCGGTGGCCTCGACCATCGAGATCACGCTGAAGATCAACAGCGGCACCGCGGCCACGAGGTCGAAATGCGGCAGGCCGAAGGGCAGCAGGGTCGGGCTGCTCCACAGCGGGCCGGCCGCCACGGGCGAGAAGTCCATCAGCCCGAAGGCGGCCGCCAGCAGCGTGCCGGCCAGCAGGCCCAGCAGCACCGCGAGCTGGCCCAGCATGCCCTTGAACAGGCGCGCGAACAGCACCGTGAAGCCGATGGTGGCGAGCGCCAGGCCGATGTTCACCGGGTCGCCGAAGGTCGGCGTGCCGGCCTTGCCGGCGATGATGCCGCCGTAGACCTTCACCAGGTTGATCGACACCAGCAGCAGCAGGGTGCCGATGACGATCTTCGGGAAGAAGCGCAGGCAGCGCGCGAACACCGGCAGGATCAGGAAATAGAACAGCGCCGTGAGGATCACCGCGCCCGAGGCGGTCTGCAGGTCGCGCTGCTGGGCGATGGTCACGAACATCACGATCGGCGCGCCGCCCGGCACCATCACGAAGGGCAGCCGCGCGCCGAACTTCCACGGCCCGAAGGACTGCAGCAAGGTGCCGAGCCCGCACAGCAGGAAGGTGGCGCTGATCAGGTTGACCGTGAGCGCGGCCGACAGGCCCAGCGCCTTGGCCACCAGGAACACCGAGGTGATCGGCACCGCGGCCATCACCAGCACATGCTGCAGGCCGAACAGCAGCAATTGGGAAAAGGGCAGCACGGCATCGACGGGCGCAACCTCGTTCGCACGGGACATGATCGTTTTTCCTTGGATCGGTCCGCGCCCAAATCGATTTGGGCGCACTGGCAAAAAAATCCGCCGCAGCGGGTGAAGTACATTCCGGGCAGACGCCCAAAACGATTTGGGAATTGAAGCACCGCTTTCGTGGAAGGTCAATACGGGATGAACACCGAGCGAACGCCACGGGCGAACATCAAGGACGTGGCGCGCGAGGCCGGCGTGTCGCCGACC
>NZ_JBZAYE010000755.1:0-3200 GCF_058244205.1 Variovorax sp. 20P10.2.4 | reverse complement strand
GCCGAGCCGGATGCGCCGCATGCGCTGCGCGCCACGCTGTGGGAATGCCTCGAACAAGGCGCCGAGGTGCTGTGCTTCGACAGCGGCGCGCTGAGTACCGCGGCGCGCAAGATCGCGCCCGACTTCCCGCTCGCCCTGCTCGATCCCGTCGAGGTGACCGTGCGCCTCGCGCAGGCGCTGGTCGCCGTGTCGCTGACACACAGCCGCACTGCCTCACCAGCGCCGCTGGTGCCGAAGCTGGCGGTGATCGAGGCGATGGCGAGGCAGGCCGTCTCCCAGGCGACACCCTGGACCCGGCCTTCCGCGCCCGCCCACGAATAGGAGTGCCCGGTTCCGGGGCACGGCCACTCACCCCCGCATCAACCCCCTGTTACATGCTCGCGAGATACTCGGGAGGTGAACGCCCCGTCCCTTTTTCTCCCGTCCCACCACGACCCGCTGATCGTCGCGGCCTCCCTGCTGATCGCCACCCTGGCTTCCTTCGTCGCGCTCGACCTGTCGCGGCGCATGCGCGGGCCCGGCGGGGATTTCCAGCCGCTGTGGTGGAGCGTTGGCTCGGTGGTGCTGGGCACGGGAATCTGGTCGATGCATTTCGTGGGCATGCTGGGCTTCACGCTGCCGATCGAGCTGGGCTTCTCGGGCTGGTACACCTTCCTGTCGTGGGTCGCGGCGGTCGCGGCCTCGGGCGTGGCGCTGTGGGTCGCGAGCCGGCCCAACTACAGCCTCGGGCGGCTGGGCGTGGCCTCGCTGGTCATGGGCGGCGGCATCTGCGGCATGCACTACATCGGCATGGCGGCGCTGCAGATGGCGCCCGGCATCCTGTGGCAGCCGGTGATCGTGGCGCTGTCCGCGCTGGTCGGCATCGGCGCCTCGGCGGTGGCACTGCTGATCATGCGCAACCTGGTCCGCGTGAGCGCCGCCCGGCGCCCGGCCGTGCAGCTGCTGGCCGCGCTGGTGATGGGCGTGGCGATCTGCGGCATGCACTACACGGGCATGGCCGCGGCCAATTTCGCGCCCGATTCGGTCTGCCTGAGCGCCGGCGAGCTGCATGGCACGGGGCTGACGGTCATCGTGGTGCTGGCGTCGTGCGTGCTGCTGCTGGGCACGCTGCTCGGCTCGATCCTCGAGGCGCGCATGCAGATGGTCACGCAGCGCCTGGCGCTGTCGCTCGAGGACGCCAACGCCGAACTCACCCACGCCAACCGCGAGCTGCAGCGCCATGCCTTCACCGACGCGCTGACCGGCCTGCCCAACCGCGTTCTGTTCGAGGACCGGCTGGAACACGCGCTGGCGCGCATGGCGCGCGTCAACCAGCCGCTGGTGAAGGAACGCGTGGCGATCCTCTTCGTCGACCTCGACGGCTTCAAGCCGATCAACGACTCCTTCGGCCACGCGGCCGGCGACGAGATCCTGCGCGCCGCGGCCAGGCGGCTCGGGGAGGTCGCGGGCGATGGCGACACGGTGGCGCGCATCGGCGGCGACGAGTTCCTGCTGCTGCTCGAAGGCGTGAGCGATGCGGCCGAGGCCGCCCAGGTGGCCAACCGCGCGCTGCGCAAGCTGGCCGAGCCCTTCTCGCTGCAGGACAAGCCGCTGCAGATCGCCTGCTCGATCGGCATCGTGGTCTACCCCGGCCAGGGCGAGCCCGACAAGCTCGTGGCCAATGCCGACGCCGCGATGTACATCGCCAAGCGCGCCGGCGGCGCGAACTACGTGATGTTCGAATCGCACATGGGCTCCGACGTGGCCGCGCAGCTGCGGCTGCAGAGCGACCTGCGCCGGGCCGTCGACCTGAACCAGTTCGAGCTGCACTACCAGCCGAAGATGGACGGACGCGACGGCTCGCTCAGCGGCGTGGAGGCGCTGGTGCGCTGGAACCACCCCGAGCTCGGCCTGATCGGGCCGGCGCAGTTCATCGGCCTGGCCGAGCGCTTCGGCATGATCGTGCGCCTGGGCGACTGGATCCTCGACGAGGCCTGCCGGCAGATCGCCCAGTGGCGCACGCAGGGCCTGTCGATGCCGGTGGCGGTGAACCTGTCGGTCATGCAGCTGCGCGAGGTGGATTTCGTCGAGCGCGTCGAGCGCGCGCTGGCCCGGCATGCGGTGCCGGCCTCGCTGCTGCTGTGCGAGATCACCGAGTCGGTGGCGATGGAGGACATCCGCGCCACGCACCGCACCTTCGAGGGCCTCGCGGCCGTGGGCGTGTTCCTGTCGATCGACGATTTCGGCACCGGCTACTCGAGCCTGAGCCAGCTGCGCCGGCTGCCGGCGCGCCAGGTCAAGATCGACCGCAGCTTCGTGCAGGACCTCGAATCCAAGGAGGATTCGCGCGCCGTGGTCGACGCCGTGATCCGGCTCGCGCATGCGCTGGGCCTGAGCGTGGTGGCCGAGGGGGTCGAGAACGAGATCCAGCGCGACATCCTTCTGACGATGGGCTGCGACGAGCTGCAGGGCTTCCTGTACTCGCGCGCGCTGCCGGCCTCGCAGCTGTTCGACTGGCTCGCGGTGCGCGCCGCGGCCTGAGCGCGGCGCGCCACCGCCTTCATCGGCCGCGCGGCAGCGGCTCGAGCCGCCACCAGCACAGCGCGCAGCCCAGCAGCAGCAGCACGGCAGCGATGCCCGTTGACAGCTGCATGCCGCGCAGGAAGGCCTGCGGCGCGGTGTGGCGCACCAGGTGGCCGAACACGGCGACCCCGAGCAGCCCGCCGACCTGGCGCGAGGCATTCAGCACGCCCGAGGCGATGCCCGCGCGCGAGGCCTCGACCGAGGACAGCGCGAGGTTGGTCATCGTCGGCACGCACAGCGCCGTGCCGCTCGCGGCCAGCAGCATCGGCAGCACCAGCCAGGCATAGGCGCCCTCGATGCGCACCGGCAGCAGCAGCGCATAGCCGCAGGCCGCCAGGCCCAGCCCCATCACCATCAGCCGCCGCGCGCCGATGCGCGTGACGAGCCGGCCCGCGAGCACGCTGGCGCCCATCAGCACCAGCGTCATCGGCAGGAAGGCCAGGCCGGTCTGCTGCGGCGACAGGTGCTGCTGGACCTGGAAGAACAGGCTGAAGACGAAGACCAGCCCGTAGTAGCCGAAGTTGACGACCACGCCGCACAGGGAGGCGATCGCGAAGGCGCGGATGCGCAGCAGGCCCAGCGGCAGCATCGGCGCGGCGCTGCGTGCCTCGATCCAGACGAAGGCCCCGCCCGCCGCG
>NZ_JBZAYE010000754.1:0-3220 GCF_058244205.1 Variovorax sp. 20P10.2.4 | reverse complement strand
TCGCGGTCACGGGCGCGCGCTCGGCGGTGCTCGAGGGCACGAGCCGCTACGAGGCGCAGGACGGCACGGTCGATGCGGTCAAGGCCGAGGCGATCGCCGATGCGCGCCGCTTCAGCGCCGCCGCCGGCGCGATCGCCGGCCGCCTGGGCACCGGGCTCGCGGTCATGCCGGGCATCGAGATCCGCAGCGCCGGCGACCTGGCGCTCAACGGCGACTGGAACCTGTTCGCCGATCTGCCGGGCGCGCGCGACGGCACGCTGACCCTGCGCGCCGGCGGCAACCTGCTGATCAACGGCCACCTGAGCGACGGTTTCGACGTGGCGGACCGCAGCGGCGTGCTGCAGCCCGGCGCCTCGTGGAACCTGCGGCTGGTGGCCGGCGGCGACCTCGACTCGGCCAATGCGCTGGCATTGCGGCCGCTGGCCGCGCAGGCCGCGGGCAAGGGCTCGATCGTGATCGGCACCGCCAACACCGCGCAGCCGAGCGACAGCGATCCCGCGCCCGATAACGGCGCCGGCAAGCTGGTGCGCACCGGCACCGGCGACCTCGAGGTGCGCGCCGGGCGCGACCTCACGCTGGCGCACAAGGAGTCGGCGATCTACACCGCGGGCCGCAAGGACACGACGGTGTGGAGCGACTTCACCACCGCCAACCCGAAGGCCAGCTACGGCATCGACGGCGGCAACCTCGACATCGGCGTGCAGGGCAGCATCGACGCCGCGCCCGCGGGGCAGCGCTTCACCGAGTGGCTCAACCGGCAGGGCACGCTGAATGCGCAGCGCTATTTCGGCGAGTACGAGAACGGCGAGCTGGGCATGCGGCCCGATGGCAGCTTCGGCCCCCTGATCCACCCGACCGAGCAGTCGAGCTGGTGGATCGACTACGGCCGCTTCCAGCAGGGCGTGGGCGCGCTCGGCGGCGGCAACGTGGCGGTCCATGCCGGCGGCGACCTGCGCAACCTGCTGGTCGCGCTGCCCACCAACATGCGCGTGCGCGGCGGGCTCTCGGCGGGCGAGGCGATGACCGTCGAGATGCGCAACGGCGGCGCCATGCAGGTCGAGGCCGGCGGCGCGATCCGTGGCGGCCAGTACTACGTCGCGCGCGGCGCGGGCGAGATCCGCGCGGGCGAGACCGCGGTCGGCCGCACCGTGACCCTGAGCCGCGACGACAGCATGGGCGGCATCACGCGCACCAGCTACGGCGTGGCGCCGGTGCTCGCGCTCGGCGATGCCACGCTGAGCCTGCGCACCGCCGGCGACCTGGTGCTGCAGACGGTGGTCGACCCGCTGCTGGTCACCTACGGCGAGGGCCTGCGCCCCGACGGGCAGCAGCTCAACTACGGCGCCTACATGAGCGGCTACACCGACCGCAGCGCGCTGAAGCTGGTCTCCACCGGCGGCGACATCCACTTCGTCAACCGCGCGGAGTTCATTTTCCGCGACGTGCAGCTGCGCAGCTTCGACCACGACACGCTGGTCGGCTTCGGCGGCAACCGCTATCCGGCGCGGCTGTCGGCGGTCGCGCTCAATGGCGGGCTGTCGATCGAGGGCCCGCTGTACGTGCTGCCGGGCACCACCAACGACGTCTCGCTGGCCGCGAAGAACGACATCCGCTTCGCGGCGCCGCTCGCGATGGCCTATGCCACGCCGGCGATGATGCCCTCGCCGACCATGCCCGCCGGCGCCGGCTCGCCCTTCAGCCAGATGAACATGGAGGACATGCTCGACAACTGGATCAACTGGTCGGGCGCTTCCTTCATCAAGGACCCGTACCTGCGCAGCGTGAGCAATCCCTCGGTGCTGCCGCTGGCCGGCGACTACGAGCCCAGCCGCATCTATGCGGCCGAGGGGTCGATCTTCGGGCTCGACCTCAAGGCCAACGAGCAGACCTGGGTGCGCGCGGGCAAGGACATCCGCGGCGTGCGCGTGGCGGGGCGCAACCTGCGCGCTTCCGACACCACCTTGCTGGAGGCGGGCAACGACATCCTGGCCACGGTGCGGGTCGATCCGATCGAGCGCGAGAACGCCATCAGCAACAGCCTGACCGGCAACATCGAGATGCAGGGCCCGGGCACGCTGACGCTGGCCGCCGGCCGCGACGTGTACGCCGACAACCTGCAGGTGCGCACGGTGGGCAACCAGCGCTACGACCGGAACAACCGGCCGCAGCCCGACACGCAGATCAACGGCCTGCCCTCCAACAGCGCCGCGATCACCGTCATGGCCGGACTGAGCGGCGCCGTGGGCTACGACGCCTTCGCCGCCGCCTACCTCGATCCGGCCCGCGTGGCCTCGATGCCCGACTACCTCAAGACCCGCGCGCCCGACGGCACGCAGGTGCCGATCTACCTGGTGGACCAGCTCGAGACGCGCCCCGGCGGGCAGGAGAAGACCGTGCGTCGCGGCCTCGTGTCGTACATGAAGGACATGACCGGCGAGACCCTCGCGCCGCTCGATGCCTGGACGCGCTTCCAGGCGCTGCCCGAGCCGGCGCGCCAGCAGTTCCTGCGCCAGGCCTTCCTGCTCGAATTGCGCGAGGCCGGCCGCGACCAGAACGAACCGGGCACCGGCGGCCTGCCGCGCAACGGCGGCTACAACCGCGGCTACGCGGCGATCGACACGCTGTTCCCGGGCAAGGACTGGAAGGGCGACGTGGCGGCCAACACCTTGATGCTGCGCACCATGGCCGGCGGCGACATCAACGTGCTCACGCCCGGCGGCGGACTGCAGGTGGCCGCGCTCGGCGCCACCGTGCCGGCCGGCTACGGCCTGGTCACGCTGGCCTCGGGCCACATCGACATCTTCGCCAAGGACGACGTCACGGTGAACCAGTCGCGCATCCTGTCCTTCGTGCCCGAGGTGACGAAGCAGGGCAGCGACCAGATCATCTGGTCCACGGTCGGCAACATCGACGCCGGCCGCGGCGCGAAGACATTGCGCGTGCCCTCGGCGCCCGAGGTCGTCACCGACCTCGACGGCGTGACGGTGGTGCGCGAGAAGTCGGACATGAGCGGCAGCGGCATCGGCACCGTGGGCGACGGCGACGTCGACCTGGTCGCGCCCAGCGGCACCGTGAATGCCGGCGATGCCGGCCTGCGTGTGGCGGGCAATCTCAACATCGCCGCGCTGCAGGTGCTCAACGCCGACAACATCCAGGTCAAGGGCGAGACCAAGGGCCTGCCGGTGGTCGCGGCCGTGAACGTCGGCGCGCTGACCAATGC
>NZ_JBZAYE010000753.1:0-3220 GCF_058244205.1 Variovorax sp. 20P10.2.4 | reverse complement strand
CGTGCTCGACGGCACGGTGGCACAGACCGGCGGCGGCCTGCTCTCGGTGCAGGCCGACGGCCGGATCTACGGCGGCCAGTACGCCAACCTGCGCGGCGACACCGCGCTGCGCGCGGCCAGCCTCGGCGTGATGCAGCTCAAGAGCTACAGCGTGAGCCTCAACGACGACCCGCGCGGCCTCGATCCCTACATCGCCTATTCGGCCGCCAGCCGCGGCGGCGCGGTGTTCGCGCCGGGCGACGGCCGGGTCAGCGTGCAGACGCTGGGCGACCTGGTGCTGCGCGGCGTGATCGATCCGGGCCGCGGCATCCAGCGGCTGGAGACCCGGGTCAGCCTGGCCGACGGCAGCGAGGGCGCCGCCTCGAGCTGGTACACGCTGTGGACCAACGCCACCGCGATTGAGCTGTTCTCGGCCGGCGGCAACCTTTCGCCGCTGGGCACCGCGTCCGACACCACGACCGCGTTCCTGCCCTCGGTGCTGCGCGCGGTGGCACCCGGCGGCAGCATCTACTTCGCGGGCCGGCAGCAGGACGACTACCTGATGCCGTCGCCCACCGGCCAGCTCGAGCTGCTGGCCGGCAACCGGGTGTCGGGCGTGAGCGCGAACAACACCAGCAACGCCGGCTCGCCGATCGGCCTGCTGGGCACCTCGGCCGACGCCATCGCCACGCCGCTGCGGCCGGCCTGGCGCGCGATGACGCCCGGCGACTTCGACGACGCGGCGATGCTCGCGAGCAACTACTGGCGCGGCGGCACCTCGGCGATCGACGGCATCGCGAACCTGATCATCTACGCGAACGCCTACAGCCCCTACAACGGGCGCTACAACGGCACCGGCGGCACGCCGTTCATGTTCGGCCCCAACACGCTGAGCGACGACAGCATGGCCGGCAGCGGCACCGTCTCGCACGTCTATGCGCTGCGCGGCGACATCCAGAGCGTCGCGATCGGCGAGGTCCGCGACATCGGCAGCAGCTTCGACGGCACGCAGGGCCAGTACTTCCTCGCCTCGAAGCCGCTGCGCATGCTGGCCGGCGGCGACGTCGTCAACAGCGGCGGCCTGATCGCGCACGGCAGTGCCGCCGAGGTGTCGATGGTGGCCGCGGGCGGCGACATCTTCAACCAGGGCAGCGCCACCGGCTTCGCGATCCTCGGCCCGGGCACGCTCGAGGTGAGCGCGGGCGGCGACATCTACCTGGGCAACCGCGCGAGCCTCACCAGCCTCGGGCCGGTCTCGGCCGCCGACAAGCGCCCGGGCGCCGGCATCGTGCTGCAGGCCGGCCTGGGCGCGGGCACGCCGGGCGAGGGCGCGAGCGATGTCGCGGGCTTCGCGAAGCGCTACCTCGACCCCGCCAACCTGATCGATGCCTCGGGCGCGCTGGCCGACCAGCCCGGCAAGGTCGCGAAGACCTACGACGCGGAGCTGGCAGCCTGGCTGGGCGAGCGCTTCGGCTTCTCGGGCACGGCGGCCGGGGCGCTGCGCTATTTCGAAGCGCTGCCCGGCGAGCAGCAGCGCGTGTTCGTGCGCCAGGTGTTCTATGCCGAACTCACGGCCGGTGGGCGCGAGTACAACGACGTGGACAGCAAGCGCTACGGCAGCTACCTGCGCGGCCGCGAGGCCATCGCCGCGCTGTTCCCCACGCTCGACGCGGCCGGCCGGCCGGTGGCGCGCAACGGCGACATCACGCTGTTCCAGGGCGCCAGCACCAATGCCGGCGTGCGCACCGTGGCCGGCGGCGCGATCCAGACCCTGACGCCGGGCGGCAGCACGGTCGTGGGCGTGGAAGGCGTGGTGCCCGCGACGGGCGACGAGGTCACGCCCGCCGGCCTGCTCACGCAGGGCGAGGGCGACATCCAGATGTACAGCAAGGGCAGCATCCTGCTGGGCCTGTCGCGCATCATGACCACCTTCGGCGGCGACATCCTGGGCTGGTCGGCCGAGGGCGACATCAACGCGGGCCGCGGCTCGAAGACCACGCTGGTCTACACGCCGCCCAAGCGCGAGTACGACGCGCTGGGCAACGTGAAGCTGTCGCCGAACGTGCCGAGCACCGGGGCCGGCATCGCGACGCTCGATCCGATTCCGGAAGTGCCGCCGGGCGACGTGGACCTGATCGCGCCGCTGGGCACCATCGATGCAGGCGAGGCGGGGATTCGCGTGTCGGGCAACGTGAACCTCGCGGCGCTGCAGGTGGTCAACGCGGCCAACATCCAGGTCAAGGGCGAGTCGGCCGGGTTGCCGGTGATCGCGTCGGTCAACGTCGGCGCGCTCACCAACGCGAGCGCGGCCGCCTCGCAGGCCGCGATGGCGGCGCAGGACACGGTGCAGCGCGAACGCACGGCCGCGCGCCAGGCCTTGCCCTCGGTCTTCACGGTGCGCGTGCTGGGCTTCGGCAACGAGCAGCCCGAGGGCCGCGATGGCCGCGACGAGGTGCCCAAGTCCTCGACCGGCGCCAGCCTGCCGCCGAAGGAACGTTACGACCCGGCGAACCTCGTGCAGCTGGTCGGCCGCGGCCAGGACTTCCGCCCCGGTCAGCTGGCGCGGCTCACCGAGGACGAGCGCCGCCGGCTGCTGCAGGACCGCTAGCGCTCCCGCCACGGACCTCCCCGCATCCCGCCTGCTTCGCGCAGCGCGGGCGGGGGAGGGCTTCGCCGCGCACCGCGGCCCCGAACCCAGGTCAAGGATCGAACCGCGATGGACATGAGCATCCAGCACGCGCTGCAGCGGCCCGAGGGCACGCCCCAGGGCCCGGTGCTGCGCGACTTCCTGGTCGCGAACTACGAGCGCCTGCGCCAGCGCCTCGCGCGCCGCCTCGGCTGCCAGGACCTCGCGGCCGACTGCCTGCACGACACCTGGCTGCGCCTGGGCGAACTCGGCGTGGCGCAGGCGGTGCAGGCGCCCGAGGCCTATGTGTTCCGCATGGCCTGCAACGCGGCCGTCGACCAGTTGCGCGCCAACCGCCATGCGCGGCAGGGCGGCGAGATCGAGCTCGACCAGCTGGTCGACCCGGCGCCGGGGCCCGAGCTGATCAGCGAGTCGCGCTCGAGGCTGCAGGCCGTGGATCGCGCGATGCAACGCCTGCCGCGCCGCCATCGCGCGGTGCTCGAGGCGCTGCGCATCGAGGAGATGACGCGGCACGAGGTCGCGAGCCGCTATGGCCTGTCGCTGCGCAGCGTCGACACCGCCCTGCAGCAGGCGCTGAGCTACTGCGCGCAGCAC
>NZ_JBZAYE010000752.1:0-3222 GCF_058244205.1 Variovorax sp. 20P10.2.4 | reverse complement strand
CTCGCGCGCCTGCACGCCCGCCCCCACGATGGTCGCGACGCGCGCGTCCGGGCGCGCCAGCAGCCGCGCCGACAGCACCGCGGAAGCGGCCGTGCGGATGCCGGTGATGAAGGTGCCGTCCATCACGCACGAGGCCATGCCCGTCTCGGGCTCGAACAGCAGGATCATCGCGAGGTGGTTCGGCAGCCCGAGCGCGAGGTTGCCGTCGAAGACGTTGACCACCTTGATCGCCATCTGCATGCCCGGGCGCCATGCCGGCATCGCGAGCGAGAAGCCCTGGCCCGGCACCGTGAGCTCGGGCCGCGCCGGCGACTGCACCTCGCCGCGCGCCAGCGCGCGAAAGCCGTCCTCCAGGCCGTCGAGCAGTGCGCGCGGATCGAGCAGGCGCGCCACTTCGGCTTCGCTCAGCGTCATGACGCGGCGCGGTCCCTTCGCGATCTCGAACGCGGCAGGCTGGTTGCTCATGTGAATCTCCTTCATTGATGTGAAGGGGAATTCTGCGAAGCCGTCTTGCTTCGTTCAATTGATTCGTTCTGCGTTGACGTGAAGCAAACTCACTCCTAGGATCGCCAGCATGCCGCTGCCCCTGTTCCTGCTCACGAAGCTGCGCGCCTTCGAGTCGGTGGCCCGCCACGGCAGTTTCAAGCGCGCGGCCGAAGAGCTGCACGTCACCCAGTCGGCCCTGAGTCACCACGTGCGCCATCTCGAGACCGAGCTCGGCATGCCGCTGGTGCTGCGCTCGCACCGCCGCATCGAGCTCACGGCCGAGGGACGCCAGCTCTGCGCCGATTGCGCCCAGGGCTTCCAGGGCCTCGAGGCCGCGATCGACCGGCTGCGCCGCGCCGCGCGGCCCGACACGCTGACCTTGAGCGTCGCCCCGTACTTCTCGGCGCGCTGGCTCACGCCGCGCCTCGGGCGGCTCTGGGCGCGGCATCCGCGGCTCCACCTGCAGTTGCACCATGCCTACCAGCCCGCCGATTTCCTGCGCGATCCGGTCGATGCCGGCATCGGCTGGGGCGACGGGCGATGGCCCGGCGTCGAGGCCCGGCTGGTCGTGCCGGGCACGCTCACGCCCGTGTGCAGCCCGGCCTGCCTGGCCACGCTGCCGCGCAAGGCCAGGCCGCGCGACCTGCGCGGCCGCCGCCTGTTCCACGAGTTCGATGCCGCGCACTGGAGCGCCTGGTTCGCAACAGCGGGCGTGGACACGGGCGTGGACGCGGGCCCGCTCGACACCACCCGCATCGACGACTCCCACGCGCTGCGCCGCACCGCGCTCGACGGCCATGGCTTCGCGCTGTTCTTCACGGCGCTGGTGCGCGAGGACCTCGATGCCGGACTGCTGGTGGCGCCGTTCGCGCACACCGTCGATCCGGGAAGCGCCTACTACCTCGTGCGTCCCGCGGACCGCGCGCCGAGCGCGGCGCTGCAGTCGTTCACGCAGTGGCTCATGGACGAGGTGGCCAGCGCGCCCTTCGCCTGAGCACGGCGCGTCCCGCGGCGCGCGATGCGCCGCCCCTCAGCTCAGCACCAGCACGCCCGCGGGAAAGGTCCGCGCGACCAGATCGAAGCTGTGCTGGATCTGCAGCAGCGCGGTCTCGATGTCCGCCACCTTGATGCGCGCGGTCACGGTCTTCGCGCGCAGGGTTTCGCCCACCAGCAGCACGCGCCCGGGGCGATAGCGGTTGATCTCGTCGAGCACCACGGGCAGCGGCGTCTGCCGGAACACCATCTCGCCGCGGCGCCAGGCCGAGACGCCCTCGGGATCGACGTTGGCGATCTCGCTGATCATGCGGCCGTCGTACAGCGCCAGCTGCCGCGCCTGCAGCAGACGCCGGCCCGCGGGATGCTCCACGCCGACCTGGCCGTGCAGGCAGGTGACGCAGGTGCGCCCGTCGAGGTACCGGACCTCGAAGCCCGCCGCGCCGGTGGCGACGGCGCGGCCCGCGCCGGCCTCCACGCGGAAGCGCCTGGCCGCGTCCGAGACCTCGATCGCCGCCTCGCCGTCGAGCAGCTCGAGGCCCACGCTCTCGCCCTGGTCGCTGACCCGGCGCAGGCTGGTGCGGGTGTTCATCGTCACCCTCACGCGCTCCTCGAGCGACAGCTCGCGCTGCTCGCCCACGGCCGTGTGGTAGTCGGCGCCCCACTGTTCGGCGGCGGGCCACATGCCCAGCGGCGAATAGGCGACGATGCCCGCGACCGCGGCTCCGCCGAGCGCCGTGCCCAGGAAGGCGCGCCGGCCGAGCGGCGTGCGATTGAGCGTCCTGCGGTGGTGGCGCGCGGCCTCCGCGTTGGTGCTCAGCACGCTGCTCGCGGCCCGCTCGAGCAGCTGCCACTGGCGCGCGGCCTGCTGGAAGGCCGCGAGGTGCGCGGGATCGGCATCGCGCCAGTGCCGGAACGCCTGCGCCTCCCATTCGCTGACGCGGCCCGAACCCAGCTTGCGCACCCAGGCCTGCGCATCCTTGAGCACATCAGGCAGCTTGCCGCGATCGTCGGGTGTGGTCATTGCATCGATTTTCAAGCGGCCACCTCGGGCCGGGCGAAGGGCCGCGCGCCATTGCCGCGGCCGTCCTTCAGTACCAGACGATTGGCGGACCGCAAAACCGCTGAAAAAAATCGCACGGCCGTCATGCCGGCCTGCTACGGCTGCCGCAGCAGCCGCGCCGCGCAGTACTCCTGGGCCGCCTTGAGCTCGCTTTCGACGGTGCGCAGCGAGATCCCGAGGCGCTTGGCCACGTCGCGCTGCGGCCAGTGCTCCCAGCGCACCAGCAGCAGGATCTCGCGCCGGCGCGCCGGCATCTCGTCGAGCGCGGCCTTCAGCGCCTCGAGTTCGGAGCGCGCCTCGGCCACCTGGGCCGGACCCGGCGCGGGGTCGGGCATGACGGCCATCAGTTCCTGCACGTCCTCGGCCGACAGCATCCGGCTCTGGCTGCGCCGGATGTCGATGGCGAGGTTGACGCCCATGCGCACCAGGTAGGCCTGCGGATTGAGCACCGGGCCGGAGAGATGGCTGTCGCGCTGCAGGCGCAGCCAGATCTCGTGCAGGGTGTCGCCCGCCAGGTCGGGGCTGCCGAGCTGGATCGAGAGGCTCTGCTTGATCTGCGTGTAGCGCTGCACCAGCACGCTGCGCAGGATCGGCAGCACGTTGCCGGTCATGACGCGGCTCCGGCTTCGCAGGCGCGCCCCGCCACGCGCTCGCGCGGCAGGATGACCAGCAGCAGCGGC
>NZ_JBZAYE010000751.1:0-3222 GCF_058244205.1 Variovorax sp. 20P10.2.4 | reverse complement strand
ACGTCGTGGTACGCGGCGCGATGCGAGGGGCTGGCGCCGATCCAGCGACGGAAGCGCTGCGCGTCGAGCTCGCGCGCCTCGCCCGAGGTGAGCAGGCGCAGCCAGCGCCACGCCTGGGCTTCCAGGTCGTCGGGCTGGGCGGCTTCGCCGTCCCTGTGGGCAGAGGGCTTCATCGTGTCAGGCCCGCCCGCCCGGCCACGCGGCCGCGCAGCGGGCGCGCGGCCCGTGCCGTGCACGTGGTTTTCGGGATGTCATGCTGGGTGACGAATGGCGGCGCGAGAACCCGCATCATTTTTTCTCCGCGGCCAGATAGGCATCGAGTCGCTCGTGGACACGCTGGAGCTCGTACTCCACCGTGCGCAGCGAAACGCCCAGCCGCCGGGCGGTTTCGCTCTGCGTCAGGCCCTCGGCATGCACCAGCAGCGCGACGGCGCGGCGGCGCTCCGGCATGCGCTCGAGCAGGGTGAGCACCGCCTCGAGCTCCGAGCGGATTTCGGCGCTGCGTGCCGGACCGGGCGCCGGATCCTCGACCTCCTCGAGCAGTTCGTCGATGTCGTCGCCCGACAGCAGGCGGCTGTTGCGGCGCTGCACGTCCACCGCGATGTTGACCGCCATGCGCGACAGATAGGCGCCGGGGTTCTGGACCGCGCCGTGGTCCTCGCTCCCCTTCAGCCGCAGCCAGGTGTCGTGCAGCGCGTCGCCGGCGTCGTCCGCGTTGCCGAGCTTGCGGGTCAGGCGCTGCTTGAGCGAGGTGTAGTGCTTGCCCAGGTAGTTCAGCAGGACGAGCTGCGTGTCGTCGGACATCGCTAGCCGCCTCCCCGCCGCGGGCCGCACTGCGGCCCGGTGCCCGCCTCGTCGCGCCGGATCGCCAGCGTGAGCGGCTGGCGGACGATGGCCTCGGGCGGCGGCCGGTCGAGGCGAACGCCGTCCACCGTGCGCAGCAGCGCGGCGTCGCGCTGCGCATCGCCGCTGCCGCCGATCAGCCGCGTGCTGCCCACGCGGCCGTTCGCGTCCAGCTCGAAGCGCAGCAGGGTGTCGTAGCCACCCGGCCGGGTCCGTGCATTGGCGCACAGCGCCTGCCAGACGCGCGACTGCAGCAGTCCGGCATAGCCCTCGTCGCCGAACAGCGCCGCCCTGCCGCCGCGCGGCGCGCCCGCCTCCTTGAGCACGAAGGTCTGCCCCAGCGCGGAGCTGCGCTTGTCGGCGACCAGGCCGGTGTCCTGCAGCAGGCGTCGCAGCGCGGCTTCCGCCGTCAGGCGGCCGCGCACGGCCGTGGAGGTGCGGGCATCCGCGATGTCGCTGGGAAACAGCGCCGGCTGGCCCGAGATGTCCGCATAGCGGCTCAGCGCGGCATGCAGGGCTTGGGCGGGGATGTCGAAGTCGAAGCGCGGCGCCGCGCTGTCGGATGCGCCGGGAGCAGGCGCCCGGTCGGCCTCACGGACCTGGGGCGGCGGAGCCGCCGCGTCCACGGTCGCCCACGCCGGGCCGCCGAGCCCCCATGACAAGCAGAACGCCACCTCGCAAAAACTCAACCGAAGGGCGTGCGCAGGCACGGGACAGATTCGTCGGGCAAGACGCGGTTCCAAGATGTAAACCGCAATGGTTACATCCGAATGCGACAGGTCCGTTACACCGCCGCGCCGCTCGCATGCGCGGCGTACCGCTCGCGCTCAGCCGCCGTAGCGCGCGACCGTCAGGCCTTCCATGTCGATCGCCGGCGCGCGCCCTCCGACCAGGTCGGCCATCACGCGGCCGGTGCCGGCCGCCATGGTCCAGCCCAGCGTGCCGTGGCCCGTGCTCAGCAGCAGGTTCGGCAGGCGGCAGGCGCCGATCACGGGCGTGCCGTCGGGCGTCATCGGGCGCAGGCCGGTCCAGAAGCTGGCCGTGCCCACGTCGCCGCCGCGCGGGAACAGATCGGTCACCACGTGCTCGAGCGTGTCGCGCCGGCCGGCATCGAGGCGCAGGTCGAAGCCCGAGAGCTGGGCCGTGCCGCCGACGCGGATGCGCTCGCCGAGCCGGGTCACGGCGACCTTGAAGGTCTCGTCCATCACGGTGGATTCGGGCGCGCCCGCCGGATCGGCGATCGGCACCGTGATCGAGAAGCCCTTGACCGGGTACACCGGCAGGTCGATGCCCAGCGGCCTGGCGAGCGCGGGCGAGTAGCTGCCGAGCGCGAGCACGTAGCGGTCGGCGACGAAGCGACCGGCATCGGTGCGCACGGCGGTCACGCCGCCGCCGTCGTGCTCGATGGCCTCGATGTTCACGCCGAAGCGGAAGCTGGCGCCCTGGCCCTCGGCCAGCACCGCGAGCGCCTGCGTGAACTTGAAGCAGTCGCCGGTCTCGTCGCCCGGCAGCCGCAGGCCGCCGACGAACTTCTCGCGCACCGCGGCCAGCGCGGGCTCGTACGCCACGCAGCCGTCGCGGTCGAGCAGCTGGTAGGGCACGCCAGAAGCCTTGAGCACCTCGACGTCCTTGGCGCTGCCGTCGAGCTGCTGCTGGCTGCGAAACAGCTGCAGCGTGCCCTGCATGCGCTCGTCGTAGGCGATGCCGGTGTCGGCGCGCAGCGCCTTCAGGCAGTCGCGGCTGTATTCGGCCAGCCGCACCATGCGCGCCTTGTTGACCTCGTAGCGCGCCTGCGTGCAGTTGCGCAGCATCGCGAGCCCCCAGCGCCACATGGCCGGATCGAGCATCGGCTTGATGACCAGCGGGCTGTGCTGCATCAGCATCCACTTGACGGCCTTGAGCGGCACGCCGGGCCCGGCCCAGGGCGCCGAATAGCCGGGCGAGACCTCGCCCGCATTGGCGAAGCTGGTTTCGAGCGCCGGCGCCGGCTGGCGCTCGAGCACCGTCACCTCGTGGCCGTCGCGCGCCAGGTAATACGCCACCGAGGTGCCGATGACACCGCTGCCCAGGACCAGAACCCGCATCGAAGACCTCCCGCTGCCGAAGCCGGCATGCCGCGAGGGTACAGCGGCGCGGCTACAGCTTCAAAGCGTCCTGCAGTTCGGAGGCCGACCAGCGCCGCGGCGAGCGCGGCCAGGCCTCGAGCAGCTCGAGCATGCGCGCGTTGCGCGGTGCCTCCAGGCCGCAGGCCTCGGCCAGCCGCACGATCTCGCCGCTGAGCGCATCGATCTCGGTGCGCCGGCCGAGCGCGAGGTCGTCGGCCATGCTCGAGCGCGCCTTGGCATCGATGCGCAGCATGCGCGCGGCGACGATGCGGAA
>NZ_JBZAYE010000750.1:0-3226 GCF_058244205.1 Variovorax sp. 20P10.2.4 | reverse complement strand
CCAGACCGCGGCGCGCTACCGCCTGTACGCGCTGCCCGGCACCGTGCCGCCCAAGCCCGGCCTGCAGCGCAGCGCCGAGGGCGGCGCCGCGATCGCGCTCGAGGTGTGGGACCTGCCGCTGGCCGAAGTCGGCAGCTTCCTCGCGCTGATCCCCGCGCCGCTGGGCCTGGGCAGCGTCGAGCTGGCCGACGGCCGCTGGGTGCACGGCTTCATCTGCGAGGGCCATGCGCTGGCCGGTGCGGAAGAGGTCACGCGCCATGGCGGCTGGCGCGCCTACCTCGCGAGCCGCACCGCCTGAATCCCTGTTGTCTTCGAACCCAGACCGAGGAGTCTTCCATGTCCATCTCCGACCTCCCTTCCACCGCCTCGCGCCGACAGTTGCTGCAGGCCGGCGCCGCCGGCCTCGCGGTGCTCGCCGCGCCGGCGATCGTGCGCGCCCAGGCGGCGCCGAAGATCCGCGTCGGCTTCTGGCCGGTGGCCGCGGGCCTGCCCTTCTTCGCGGCGGTCGAGCGCGGCTTCTTCAAGGAAGCGGGGCTCGACGTGGAACCGCAGAAGTTCGCGGGCGCCCAGCAGGTGATGGAAGCCATGCTCGCGGGCCGCTGCGACGGCAGCGCCAACGGCACCGGCTCGGCCAACCTCGCGATCGGCGAGATCGCGCAGCCGGGCCTGTTCAAGATCTTCTGCACCAATCCGAGCAACGCGAAGTTCGTGCTCGACGAGTTCATCGTCGCCAAGGACAGCCCGATCAAGGCCATGGCCGAGCTCGCGGGCAAGAAGGTGGCCTCGGGCCCGGGCATCCAGAACGTCACGCTGTGCAAGACCATGCTCGAGCGCGCGGGCGCCAAGGGCGTGTCGGTCAGCGAGCTGCCGATCGGCCAGCACGTGGCCGCGCTGGTGGCGGGGCAGGTCGATGCCTGCTACACGCTCGAGCCCACGGGCACCGTGGGCCGCATGAACGGCACCACGCGCGTGCTCGAGGCCGGCGTGGTCGCGCGCTACATCCTCGGCGACCCGATGGCGCCCTGGCACGGCGGCGCCGCCAGCCTCACGACCGAGTTCCTCAAGAAGAACCCCGACGCGGCCAAGAAGTACATCGCCGCCTATGCGCGCGGCGTGGAGCTGGTGCGCAGCCAGCCCGACGAGGCGCGCCAGTACATGAAGGGCTACACCGCCATCGAGGGCAAGCTCACGGCCGAGGTGCCGCTGGCCTCGTACATGCTCTACAACGAGTTCAAGCCCAGCGACGTCGCCTACTTCCAGAAGTTCTACGACCTGTTCACCGAGAAGGGGATCTTCGAGAAGAAGGTCCTGGTGGACGGCCTGCTCTACAAGGCCTGACGCCATGGCCGACAGCAGCACCACCGCTTCGCCCTGGGCGCCGCCCGCGGGCAACGCCGCCGCCTCCGCGGCACCGAAGGCGCCCGCCTGGGAGCGCTGGCTGCCGGCCATCGGGCCGGTCGTCCTGTTCATCGTCTGGGACCTGGTGGTGCGGCTCGGCTTCATCAAGCCGATCCTGCTGCCTTCGCCGGCCGACACCGTGGCCGCGCTCATCACCGGCCTGGCCGGCGGGCCGCTGCTGCTCGACTTCGCCGTCACCGTGTGGCGCACCGTGCAGGCCTTCGCGATCGCCGCCATCGTCGGCATGCCGCTGGGCGTGCTGCTGGGCAGCAACGAGCGCGCCTACCGCAGCGTCGAGTTCCTGATCGACTTCTTCCGCTCCACGCCCTCGTCGGCGCTGATCCCGCTGTTCCTGCTGATCTTCGGCGTGTCCGACATCAACAAGGTGGCGATCGCGGCCTTCGGCGCGCTGCTGATCGTGGTGTTCAACAGCGCCTATGGCGTCATCAACGCGCGCAAGCAGCGCGTGATGGCGGCGCGCGTGATGGGCGCCTCGCGCTGGCAGATCTTCAAGGACGTGCTGGTGTGGGAGAGCCTGCAGCCCAGCTTCGTGGGCCTGCGCTCGGCGGTCTCGATGGCGCTGGTGATCGTGATCGTGGCCGAGATGTTCATCGGCTCCGACAACGGCCTGGGCCACCGCATCATCGACGCGCAGCAGGTGCTCAACGTCAAGAGCATGTATGCCGCCATCCTCGCGGCCGGCGCGCTGGGCTACGTGCTCAACATCCTCTTCCTCGTGGCCGAGCGCCGCATCGTTCACTGGAGCGGCCGATGAAAGCCACGCCCGACATCGTCGTCAACGGCCCGGTGTATGCCGACGTGCCCAAGCCGGTGTTCAAGCCCGGCCCGGCGGGCACCCACATCACCATCCGCGGCCTCACCAAGTACTTCGCGGGCTGGCCGCTGTACGAGAACTTCGACCTCGACATCCCCAAGCACCGCATCGTCTCGGTGTTCGGGCCCAACGGCTGCGGCAAGTCCACGCTGATCAACATGATCGCGGGGCTGATCCCCATCGACAGCGGCGAGATCCTGTTCGACGGCAAGCAGCGCAAGGACACCAAGATCGGCTACGTGTTCCAGAACTACCGCGAGGCGATGTTCCCGTGGATGCGCACCATCGACAACATCGCCTATCCGCTGAAGCTGGAAGGCCGCAGCAAGGCCGAGGTCGATCGCCGCATGGAGGAGCTGGTCGCTTCCTTCGACGTCAAGTTCGATCTCAAGCGCTTTCCCTACGAGCTCTCGGGCGGCCAGCAGCAGACCGCGTCGATCATGCGCGCGCTCGCGCCGAACCCCGAGGTGCTGTTTCTCGACGAGCCCTTCTCGGCGCTCGACTTCGAGATGACCTTGTTCATCCGCGAGAAGCTGCAGGAGGTGTTCATGCAGACCGGCACCACCATGCTGCTGGTCTCGCACGACCTCGAAGAGGCCGTGTACCTGGCCGACGAGGTGCTGCTGCTGACCAAGCGCCCGACCAAGGTGGCAGAGATCCTGCGCTATGGCGATGCGCGCCCGCGCACGGTCGAGACCCTGAGCACCGAGAGCTTCGTCGCGATGAAAAAGCTCAGCCTCGACATCTTCCAGCGCGAAGTGCGCCGTTGAGAGGAGACGACGCGATGACCCCCGAACAGATCGAACGCCACGTCGACGCGGCCGCCACCGCGCTCGGCCTCCCGCTCTCGCCCGCCCACCGCGAGGGCGTGCTGCGCTACTTCGCGCTCGCGGCCGGCTTCGCGGCCACCGTCGAGGCGGTGCCGCTGTCGGTGCACGACGAGGCGGCGGTGCAGTTCGTTCCCGTCGCACCGGCTTCCTCTTCGGAGGCCGG
>NZ_JBZAYE010000075.1:0-19423 GCF_058244205.1 Variovorax sp. 20P10.2.4 | reverse complement strand
GCGGCACGACGACGCGCCGGCCCAGCGCATCGACGAGCTCGCGCGGGAAGTCGGCCGACGGCGCCTCCTCGGCGCCCGCGGGCAGAACGGCCGTCATGCACACCATGCCGAGGATCGCGTCGCGCCGGTTCACGCTCAGAAGGTGTAGCGCGCGCGGGCGAACACCGTCCTCGGTGCGCCGGCGTTGCCGGCTTCCTGCGCCGACAGGTCGTCCGCGATGTAGTACTTGTTCGTTAGGTTGTTCACCCCGGCCTGCAGTGTGAGCGAAGGATTGACGCGGTAAGCCACGGCGACGTTGAGCAGCAGGTAGCCGGGCAGCTTCTGCGGATTGACCGCATTGTCGCGGAGGTAGCGGCTGCCCACGTAGCTGGCCGTGCCGGTCACGGCCCAGGCGCCGTGCGCATAGGTCAGGCCCGCGCCCGCGATGTTGTGGGCCGACATGCGCACGCGGTAGCCGCCGAAGTTGGTGCTGCGCGCACCGCTGTCGGTGTAGGTCTGGAAGTCCTTGAGCCGCGCGTCCTGCCAGGTGTAGTGCAGGTAGCCGCTCCAGCGCGGCGAGAGCTGGAACTGCAACTGGGTTTCGATGCCCTTGGTGCGCGAGGTCGCGTTGCTGAAGACGAAGGAGTCGGGGCCGTTGCGGTAGGAGCGCTGGCCGTCGATCTTCTCGGCCTCGAACAGGCTGAGCTGGTAGCTCCAGCGGTCGTCCGCCGCGCGGCCTTTCAGGCCCACTTCCTTGCTGCGCGTGATCTCGGGCCGCAGGATGTCGGGCACCACCACGCCGCCGCGCGTGTTGAGCGCCACGGCCTGCGGCCGGAAGCCTTCGCTCCAGTTCGCGAACACGGCGTGCGAGGAGGCATCGCCCTGCAGGAACAGCCAGTCCACGCCGGCGCGCGGGCTGGTGTGGCTGCCTTCCTGCGCCGAGATCACCTGCGTGCCCGTGCGGCCGAGCGTCTGCTCGAAGCGGTCGTGGCGCACGCCCAGCGTGAAGCCGACCGGGCCGTACTCGAAGCGGTCCTGCAGGTAGACGCTGCGCACCTCCTGGTCGAAGCGCGAGGAGGTGATGCTGCCGCGCACGCCGCGCGGATCGTTGCGCACGTTGCTCACGGGGATGTCGTAGAACGGCCCGCGGTAGGTGGGCGCGTTGCTGAAGCTCGGCGAGTCGAGGCCCTGCCAGCCGCGCTCGAGATTGAAGCCGGCCTGGAACTCGTTGCTCCAGCCCTTGCCCGCCATCAGGTGCGTGGCCGCGAGCTCGTGGTAGACGCCGCGGTCGGCGGTGTAGCTCTCGGAATAGCCCTTGCTCACGGCCGCGGGCGGCGGAACGATGGTGATGCCGCCGGCGAAGAATCGGTTGTAGCGCGCGAAGCTGCTCAGGTGGTTGATCGACCAGCCGGCGCCGAGCTCGAAGCGGTTCTTCCACGAGAACGACTGGTAGTCACCCGTGACGTAGGAGTCGGGAATGCCGTAGTTGTCGCGCGAGGTGATGCCGAAGATCGGCTTGCCGTTGACCAGCGGCACGATCGAGCCGCGGTCGCCGCGCACGCGCGTGTCGTAGAGCTGGAAGCCGGTGGTCCAGTTGCGCGTGACGGCGAAGTCGCCGCCGACCAGCACGGCCGACTGCGCGCGGCCGGCATCGCGCTGGAAGCCGTTGTAGTCGCTGTTGGCCACGCCGATGTAGAGGTTGCCGCGCTCGAAGTCCCAGCGGTAGCGCAGGCTGCCGTCGAGGCGGCCGTAGCTGCCGATGGTGGCCGTGAGGCTGCCGCCCGCGCGCTCGGGCTTCATGAAGAACTGCGCCACGCCGCCGATCGCGTTCTTGCCATAGAGCGCCGAGGCCGGGCCCTTGATGAACTCGAGCCGGTCCACCAGGTCGGGCGCGATCAGCGTGATGTCGGCATTGCCCTGCAGCAGGCGCAGCGGCACGCCGTCCATCAGCACCAGCACGTCCTGCGTGTCGCGCAGGCCGCGGGTCTCGAAGCGCGAGTAGTAGTTGCCCTGCGTGCCGTACTGCAGGCCCGGCACGCTGCGCAGCGTGTCCTCGAGCGTGACGGCGCCCACCGCGTCGAGCTGCGCGCGTTCGACCGAATAGGTCGCGAAGGGCAGCCGCAGCGTGTCGGCTTCCTGGCGCGTGGCGGTGGAGATGGTCTTGCGGTCGCTGACGGTGGTGGGCGGCAGCGAGCCGGCGCCCTCGGCGTCCTGGGCCGAAGCGACCGAGGCGAGCAGCATGACGCCGGATCCGATGAGGGCTTGGTGGGGTCTGACGCGACCGCGCCTGGAGATGTTACGCACGTGGGGCTTCCTTCGGGCCCGCGCTCCCGCGGGCCATGAGAACAAACCGGGCGCCGATGGATGCTGCAAGCGACCGGGTCCGCGCCCACGCGTGACCGGCCCGGCTTGCCTGCACTCCCGCAGCGACCGAACGAGGCGAAGGCCGGTATCCGGGCTTGCGGAGCGCAGCGAGGCATCGAGCGATGCTTCGTTGCCGCGATCCTCGCCTTCCCATGCCGAGGCACAGTGGCCGCCGGTGCCCGCGAAGGCATCGACTGTGAGGACCGCGAATCCGCCGACCGTTGCGGGGGCAGCGCAGGAATGGGGCCCAAAGGGGCTCGTCACCTGCTTCCCGTTTAACGCCGGTCGAGGGACCGGCGCACCTTCGCGCACGCCGGCTTGGGTGATGCTTTCGTTTGCATCGGCCGGCGGGGCGGATTATAGGAGCGGGTCTCGCACCGCCCGGCGCGAAAAGCTCAGGGCGTGGGCGTGTGTGGCAGCCGCACCGTGAACACCACGTAGCCGTCGTCGTGTGCATAGCCGATGCTGCCGCGGTGCGAGCGCACGATGGCCTGCGCGATGTGCAGCCCCAGGCCCAGTCCGCCCTTGTTGCGCTCGTTGGGCACGCTGCGCTGCTTGAAGGCGCTGAACAGGTCGGGCACCAGCGCGGCGTCGATCGGCGGCGCGCGGTTGGCCACGCTGAACACCACGTGCGCGTCGACCTGCTCGAGCCGGATGCGCACCGCCTCGCCGGGCAGGCCGTGATGGCGCGCATTGCTCACCAGGTTGCCGACCAGCTGCGCCATGCGGTCGGGGTCGGCCAGCACGGGCAGCGTCTTGGGTGCCTCGAGCTCGAGCTGCGAACCGGGGTAGGCGGTGCGCGACTCGTCGACCGCGTCCTCCAGCAGCCGCGCCAGGTCGATCTGCACCGGCACCATCTGCAGGCCCATGCCGCTTTGCAGGCGCGAGGCATCGAGCACCTGGCCGATCAGCCGCGCCATGCGGCTGCTCGAGGTCTGGATGCGCTGGCCCAGCCGCGCGCCGGCGTTGCTGCCGTCGGGCAGGCTGCGCTCGAGCAGCTTGGCCGCCATCGTGATCGACTGCAGCGGGTCGCGCAGGTCGTGGCCGAGCACGGCCAGCAGCTCGGTGCGGGCCTTGTAGGTGTCGGCCAGCCGCGCCGCGCTGGCGCGGATCAGCTCGTCGCGCAGCTGGCGCGCGAAGTCGAGGTCGTTGGCGCCCCAGGGCACGCTGGTGTCGCGCACCGTCTGCTTCCAGACGTCGAAGGAGCCGCGCGGCGTGAGCCGCGGCCCGAGCGGGCCGCTCACGTAATGCTTCTCGGGCTTGCCGCCCCAGCTGATGGTCTCGACCTGTTCCTTGCGCGCGAGCACCAGCCAGCCGTTGTCGATCGCGTCGAAGCGCAGCGCGAGAAAGCCGCACCACACGCCGCTCAGCGAACGCAGGTTCTCGGGCAGTTGCTCGCGCTCGTGCAGCGCCACGATCTGGTCGCCGTTCGTCGAGGCGCTGAGCCACTGGATCAGCGCCGCCGCGGCCTCGCGCGGCATGTCGCCTTCCACGTGCAGCCGCGACTGCTCGGCGATGACCGCCGTCTGCGCGTCGAAGGCATCGGCCAGCGGGCGCGCCAGGCCGATCAGCGCGCTGAAGGTGTCCTCGGCATGCAGCACGGCCTCGATCAGCGAGCCGCGCAGCTGCGCCGCGTTCGAGGCCCGGCCCGCCTGTTCGCGCGCCAGCAGGCTCTGCACGTTCGAGGCCAGCACCTGCGCGAGCACGTCGCAGGCCATGCGGATGGCGTAGGGCACCTGGTGGGCGCTGCGATGGTGGCAGGCCAGCATGCCCCAGAGCTGGCCGTTGATGACGATCGAGATGCTCATCGACGCGCCCACGCCCATGTTGCGCAGGTACTCGATGTGGATCGGCGACACGCTGCGCAGCGTGCAGTGGCTCATGTCCAGCGGCGGCAGCTGCGGATCGGCCACGTCGAGCCCGACCGGCGCCGACTGCACGTCCGCGATCAGGCGCAGGGTGTTGATCACGTAGAGCCGGCGCGCCTGCGCCGGGATGTCGCTGGCCGGATAGCGGCGGCCCACGAAGGGCTCGAGCGCCTCGTGGCGGCGCTCGGCCACCACCTCGCCGCTGTCGTCGTGGCGGAAGCGGTAGGCCATCACGCGGTCGAAGCCCGTGAGTTGCCGCACGGCCTCCACCGAGAGATTGAGCAGGCCGTCGATCGAGCCCTGGCGCTTGAGCCGGTCCATCGCGCGGTGCGCCTTGAGCGCGAAGTCCGACACCGCGTCCGCCGTGGCGTCGCGGGCTTCGAACTCGGCCACCAGCTCGTAGCCGACGCGGTGCAGGATCAGGTCGAAGCGGCGCTCGCCGAGCGTCACCTCGAGGTTGATCGGCGAGCCCTCGCCGGTATCGACCGCGACGCCGTTGGCCTCGTGCAGCGCCTCGTGCACCAGCGCGTCGCCCATGAAATGGCTGCTCGACAGCCGTTCGCCCAGGGCGGGCGCCGTGTCGCCGAGCAGCGCGCGGGCATTGGCGCTGACGCGCGTCAGCGTGAGGGTGGAGGCGTCGAACGCGAACAGTGCGCCATGGTGCTGCACCAGGCCCGGGATGTGGATGGGCTCGCTGTCGCAGTTGGCCAGCGTGACGGGCTGCGTGGTCGTGGGTTGGGGCGGCCGTTCCAAGTGGCGGGAGGCGCTTTGCGTGTTGAGGGAGACGAGGGCCACGCTCGGTGCGTGGGCGGATGGAGGGCCGACATGGCATTTTGCCTGACGGCGCGGCGGCGCCAAACGGGCCTTCCCGGGCGAAAATGGCGCCGGGCCTCCCTCCGATGCCCGCACTCCCTGAAAGACAACCTGCATGCAATCTGCCGACGCGGCGACCTTCGACGAGGCCTACTACCGGCGCTACTACTTCGACAAGAAAACGAAGGTGGTCGACCCGCAGCACGCCGAGCGCCTCGCGGCCTTCGTCTGTTCGTACCTCAAGTACCTGCGCGTGCCCGTGCGGCGCGTGCTCGACATGGGCTGCGGCATCGGCCACTGGCGCGATGCCATCGCGTTGCATTTTCCGAAGGCCAGCTACCACGGCGTGGAGTTCAGCGAATACCTGTGCGAGCGCTACGGCTGGGAACGGGGCTCGGTGGTCGACTACCGTGCCAGGGAGCGCTTCGACCTCGTGATCTGCCAGGGCGTGCTGGCCTACCTCGAACCCTCCGACCTCAAGACCGCGCTGCGCAACCTGGGGTCGCTCAGCGCGGGCGCGCTCTACCTCGAGGCCGTGACGCAGGAGGATTTCGAGCAGGACGTGGTCGACGAGGACCTCAGCGACCCGCGGCTGTTCCGCCACCGTGCGCAGGTGTATCGGCGCGGGCTGACGCGCGGCTTCAAGGAAATGGGCGGCGGCGTGTGGCTGAGCCGCCAGGCGGAGGTGCCGACCTTCGCGCTGGAGTGCGCCGACGCCTGACCCGTGGCGCGCCCGCTCAGGGCTCGGCGAAGAACTGGCTCGGCGTCTGCCCGAAGTGCTTGCGGAACATGGTCGCGAAGGCGCCGGGGCTGTCGTAGCCCAGGCGCAGCGCGATGTCGATGATCTTCTCGCCATCGGCCAGCAGCTCCAGCGCGCGCAGCAGCCGGGCCTGCTGGCGCCACTGGCCGAAGGTCATGCCGGTCTCCTTCATGAACAGGCGCTGGATGGTCTTCACGTCGAGCGACAGCCGCTCGGCCCAGTCGGCCAGGGTGGAGGCATCGTCCAGGCGCTGTTGCAGCGGTTCGCAGATGCGCAGCAGCCGCGGATCGGCGGGCATCTGCAGGTGCAGCGGCAGCACGGGCAGGCTGCGCAGCTCGTCGAGGATGAAGCGCATCAGCCGGCCGTCGCGGGTGCCGGGCGCATAGGGTTGCTTCACCTCCATCGCCGCGCGGATCAGCTCGCGCAGCAGCGGTGGAATGCCCACGGCCTGCGTCGTCGTCAGGGTCCGGGGCGCCACCTCGGGCTTCACCAGCAGGCTGCGCATGTGGACCTCGCCGACGCAGCGAATCTCGTGCGCCATGCCCGCGGCCATCCAGATGGCGCGCGTGGGCGGCACCACCCAGCGGCCGGCCTCGGCCTGCACCACCATCACGCCGCGCAAGGCATAGATCAGCTGGTGCTTGGTGTGCTGGTGCGACCGGATGTGCCAGCCGGCGGGGTAGTCGGTGGCGCGGCCCGCGATCGGCGAGGACTCGCCCTCGATCTCGCGCAGCACCTCGGGCAATGACTTGGGACGGCGCGGGAGGTTCATGTCCTTTTTGCGAAAGGTGTTGGTCGGTTGGCGCAAGACAGGCGAGGCGCATCCTCCCATAATTCCGGGGCGCCGGCGGCCCGTTCCTCCCGAACTCGCGCTCCTCGTGCCCTCGTGCCGGCCGGTCCCGTCTCCCCAGTGTGAAAGTCCCCATGCCGCCTTCCGCGACCGCCCCCATCGAATCCCAGGCCACGCCCGCTGGCGCCGCCGCCAGTCCCGCGAAGGCCAAGCCGGCCTTCGGCATCCTGGGCGCCATCAGCAGCGCGCACATGGTCAACGACATGATGCAGTCGCTGATCCTCGCGATGTACCCGATCCTCAAGGGCGCGTTCTCGCTGAGCTTCGCGCAGATCGGCCTGATCACGCTGACCTACCAGCTGACGGCCTCGCTGCTGCAGCCGCTGATCGGCCTGTTCACCGACCGGCGCCCGCAGCCCTACTCGCTGCCCATCGGCATGACGGCCACGCTCATCGGCCTCTTGCTGCTGGCCTTCGCGCCCAGCTTCGGCATCGTGCTGCTGGCCGCGGCCTTCGTGGGGCTCGGCTCGTCGATCTTCCATCCGGAGTCCTCGCGCATCGCACGGCTCGCCTCGGGTGGCCAGCACGGGCTCGCGCAATCGGTGTTCCAGGTCGGCGGCAACCTCGGCACGGCCATCGGGCCGCTGCTCGCGGCCGCGGTCATCGTGCCCTTCGGCCAGCACAGCGTGGCCTGGTTCGGCCTGGCCGCGCTGCTGGGCATCGGCCTGCTGCTGCAGGTGAGCCGCTGGTATGCCTTCCATCACGTCACGGCCGGCGTGCGCAAGAAGGGCGCGGTCGAGTCGCCCTATCCGCGCCGGGTGGTGCTCGGCGCCATCACGGTGCTGCTGGTGCTGATCTTCTCGAAGTACTTCTACGTGGCGGGCATCAGCAGCTTCTACACCTTCTACCTGATGGACCGCTTCGGCCTCACGGTGCAGAGCGCGCAGCTGCACCTGTTCTTCTTCCTGTTCGCCTCGGCCGTGGGCACGGTGCTCGGCGGGCCGGTCGGCGACCGCATCGGCCGCAAGCCGGTGATCTGGGTGTCGATCCTGGGCGTGGCGCCGTTCGCGCTGCTGCTGCCGCATGCGGACCTGTTCTGGACCACCACGCTGACCATCGTCATCGGGCTGGTGCTGTCCTCGGCCTTCTCGGCCATCCTCGTCTACGCGCAGGAGCTGATGCCGGGCAAGGTCGGCATGGTCTCGGGGCTGTTCTTCGGCTTCGCCTTCGGCATGGGCGGCCTGGGCGCCGCGGTGCTGGGCCTGCTGGCCGACCACACCAGCATCGCCTTCGTCTATCAGGCGATCGCCTATCTGCCGCTGCTCGGCGTGGTCGCGGCGCTGTTGCCCGGAAAATCGCGCAAGTCCTAGCTCCCCCTTGTCCGCTGCATGCCCTCCACCCGAATCTTTCGCGGCGCCGATGCGCTGATCGAATGCCTGCGCGCGGCCCGCGTCGCGCGCATCTTCACCCTCTCGGGCAACCACGTCATGCCGGTGTTCGACGCGGCCTTCGGCTCGGGCATCGAACTCGTGCACGTGCGCCACGAGGCCAGCGCCGTGCACATGGCCGATGCCTGGTCGCGGGTGTCGGGCGAGGTCGGCATCGCGCTGGTCACCGGCGGTCCCGGCCATGCGAATGCCGTGGCCGCGCTCTACACCGCGCAGATGGCCGAGGCGCCGGTGGTGCTGCTGTCGGGCCATGCGCCGAACGACCAGCTGGGCCAGGGCGCGTTCCAGGAGATGCGCCAGGCCGACATGGCCGAGCCGGTCTGCAAGGCCGCGTGGCGCTGCGCCAGTGCCGACGCGGTGACGGGCGATGTGGCCAAGGCCATCCGTATCGCGAAGTCGGGGCGGCCCGGCCCGGTGCACCTGAGCCTGCCGAGCGATGTGCTCGAGGGCGCGGCCACCGTGCCCGCTTTCGGCCCGGAAGCCTTCGCGCCCGAGCCGCGGCTGCTGGACCCGACGCTCGCGACCGAGCTGGCCCGGCAGCTCGCCGAGGCCGAGCGCCCGCTGATCCTCGCGGGCCCGTCCTGCCTCACGCGCGATGGGCGCGCGCTGATCGCCGCGCTGGAGCAGGCCACGGGCGTGCCGGTCGCCGGCATGGAGAGCCCGCGCGGCATCGGCGATGCGAGCCTCGGCGCCTTCGCGCAGCTGCTGGCGCGCGCGGACTGCGTGCTGCTGCTGGGCAAGCGGCTGGACTTCACGCTGAAGTTCGGCGCCGCGTTGGCCGCCGATGCGAAGGTCCACCAGATCGATCCCGATGCCGATGAACTCGCGCGCAGCCGCCGTGCCCTCGGCGAGCGCCTGCGCACCGAAGCGCAGGCCGATGCCTGGCTCGCGATGCAGGCGCTGACCGCGGCCGCGGCTGGCGCCCGGGATCCTTCGTGGCTGCAGGAAGCGCACGCGTGGCTCGCCTATCGCCCCGCCGCCTGGAACGACGCGCGCGCCTCGCTGCCGCAGCGCCTGCACCCGGTACAGATGCTGCGGCCGCTGCAGGCCCTGCTCGACAGCCATCCCGAGTCGGTGCTGGTCTGCGATGGCGGCGAGATCGGCCAGTGGGCCATGGCCTGCCTGAGTGCGCCGCACCGCGTCAACAACGGCGTGGCGGGCGCGATCGGCGCCGGGCTCGCCTATGCGCTCGGCGCGCGTTGCGCGCAGCCCGAGGCGCCGGTGATCGCCGTCATGGGCGACGGCACCGTGGGCTTCCACATCGCCGAGTTCGATACCGCCATCCGGCACCGCCTGCCCTTCGTGGCGGTGGTGGGCAACGACGCGCGCTGGAACGCCGAATACCAGATCCAGCTGCGCGACTACGGGCCCGAGCGGCTGATCGGTTGCGAGCTGCAGCCCACGCGCTACGACGCGGTGGCGCAGGCCTTCGGCGCGCACGGCGAGCTGGTCACCGAGGCCGATGCACTGCCCGACGCGGCACGGCGCGCGATCGCGAGCGGCAAGCCCGCTTGCCTCAACGTGATGATCGAGGGATTGCCCGCGCCGCAGATCCGGCGCGAGGCTTGAGGCGTCGCGGGCCACGGGCGCCCGAAGTCATTCAATTGGCGCCGCAGGGATAGTGCGGTCCATTCCAGCGCGATCAAGAATTTCACGGCCTCTGGAAGAAGGCGTGGTCCCCGCTCCGGCTCAGGCGTGGGGTCTTGTGAATTCGAACCGATCACGTTGGAGACACATCTTGACCAAGACAGAGAACCTCGCGCGGTGGATCCGCGCGCTGCTCGTGGCGCTGGCCTGCGGCGCACTCGCCTCGTGGGCCCAGGCGGCCCCCGACATTGCCAACACCCTCGTGCGCACCTGCTCGAATCAACTCGAGGGTTCGCAGTACGGCGACGCCGTGCTCAACGATTTCCGCGGCAGCCGCTTCCCTTCGCCGAAGACCGGCGGCTTCAAGGTCACGTCCGTCCAGCAGGTCTGGCTCGCGCTGCCGGCCTATTGCCTGGTCAAGGGCACGATCCAGCCCACCTCGCCCGGCGGCGTCGACCCGGCCGTGAAGGACCCGAGCTACCGCGTGCGCGACATCAACTACCAGATCTACATCCCGGCGCAGTGGAACGGCAAGTTCGTGCAGCTCGGCGGCGGCGGCTTCGCCTGGAAGTCCGACGTGGTCGCCGCCGGCACGCAGACCAGCCAGCAGTTCGCGCTGCCGCTGCAGGGCATGGCGCTGGCCAACTACGCCGTGGTGCTCAGCGACGCGGGCGCCGACGGCTCGAACGGTGCCTTCGATCCCGACTTCGTGCGCCCGGGCCGCAACCTCGCCGATGTCGCGAGGCAGGAGATGGTGAAGAACTTCGGGCAGGACTCGATCAAGAAATCGCTCGACGTTGGCCTGTACCTGCTCAAGAAGCTCACCGGCGCCGCGCCCACCGACACCTACTTCGTCGGCATCTCCACCGGCGGCCGGCAGGCGCTCAAGGCCATCGCCAACTGGCCCGATGCCTACGACGGCATCGTCGCGGGCGCGCCACCGGTCGACGAGACCAACCTGCTGAAGACCCTGCAGGTGCCCGACACCGTCAACGACTGGACCACCAACTGGGCCAGCGCCTCCGCCATGCTCACCAGCCTGTTCGGCCAGGACGTGTCGCCCCAGACCCTGAGCGACGGCCTGGGCGCGACCTCGCGCTACCTGGCCGACGTCGCGATCGAATCGGGCGCCGACTACGACGGCTACCACCGGCTGCTCGACCAACTGGCCCCGGTGTGGAACGTGCGGCCCGCCGAGCTCGTGCCCTTCCTGCGCATGTCGGCGCGGCAGAAGAGGGATGGCGGCAAGGGCAAGAAGATCGTGATCTACCAGGGCACCTCCGACTTCCTCGTGCCCTGCACACAGGCCGGCGAATTCGTCAGGCAGCTGAACGGCCTGCCCGCAGGCGGCCAGGTCGCGGCCGCCGACATCCGCAACACCGTGCGCGCCTATTTCGTCGAGGACTACAGCCACGGCTTCTACAACACGAATGCGGTGCTCAAGCGGCTCGGCCTCACGCCCCTGCAGCTGAACTGGAACGCGCTGGCCGATCTCGACCGCTGGGTGCGTGACGACCAGGCGCGGGGTGGTGCGCCTTCGCTGGCGCGCAATGCTTCGGGGGAGATTCCTACGGCGCAGGCCTTGAGTGCTTGGAGGTGCGTCGCGGCGCCCTGAGGGGCGTCATCGGCTTACGCAACATTCTTTGACCACTGCGCGCGCAGCGTTGTTCAAAGTTCATGCGCTGAAAGTCAACTTCCTAGGATGTTGCTGGCCCATCGCCCTCCGCGCAATCCCTTTGCCACGGTCACTTTCACGGATTGAAGTGCGAGCGATTGACGGTGCTGTTGTGATAGCAAAGGTTATTGCAATGGCAGAGTTCATCACTGCAGCAGCAGATGGGCCGACCTCCGCCCACCTGCTGTTGCCGCTGCTTCAGCGTAAGCGCGCGGCTATGTCATCGAAACCGAAAGCATGCGCACGCGGCTAGACTTTCGCTATCGGTCAACTGCGGGAATTCGAACCAGCCGCCCAACCGGAAAGAAGACGATGGGGTATGACCTGAACTTGTGTACCGTGAGCGATAGGCAGTTGGACCATTTGAGGGTCAATACTTCGCACACGCGCGATTTCATCGACGGCAGGCGCCCGAGGATGACCACAACCGGGGAAGTCGATGTCGAGGCCGGATGCGCTTGGCCGGAATCGGCAGCCGCCCGCACGGAGCTGTACTCAAGGGGCGGGCTCTATTTCATCCTCAACGGAACTACAGCCAAGGTTGATGGCGTCACGAACTTTCCCAACGTTGGAGGGCGATACCGCGGAGAGATGCTTGGGCTGGCGGTCGAGCTTGGTGAAGTGGGGCTTGGGCATGCGCACGCGTTTCGGGCCGCACAGGTCGTCGAGCTCAGAGCAGCATTGCGCGACCTGGATGTGGCCACGGTGGAAGCGCGGGCGCGCGCCCACGCTTGCGACGTCGAAAGCGATGAGCAAGAGCTTGCGCGCGATGCCGTCGCAGACGTCAATGCCTTGCGCGAGTTTCTTGACCGCGCCTGCGGCACGCAACTCGGCATGATGTGGTTCTGGGCCTAGAGAGCCTCGCGGCCACGACCAGAAATTCAACCAGTCCCCTCAAACGCGCGCTGGCGAAAGCGGACAAAGCCGAGGCCTCACCCCATGCTTTCAATCCGAATTGATCAGTTTGAGTTCGACTATCCAGACGCCGAAGAGAAACTCGAGATTGATGTCTCGAAACGATCAAGGTATCCACACCCGGATGTGAAAGCGTTTGCCGGGTCGACCATCGGTGTTCCAGCCGCCTCGGCGCTACCTGAGCCCGTGCCCTTCTATCGGGTGGCGGAACGAGGAAGCATCAGCGAATATCTCAAGCGTTTCGCCAGGATCGATGTACCCCGACACTGCGACTGGGCCACGCACATCCTTTCCGGGGAGTCATGGGATGAAGTTCACCTCATCATTTGCATGCCGGACGCATTTGTTCGCTATCACTGGTCCACAAGTGCATGAACGAGGAAGATCATTCGTTTGGCCGGTCGCTACAGAATGTGCGGCAGCCCCGGGATATGCGACTGGGAAGCTCCCAACAAAGCCCTGGAAGGCACTCGCGATCGAATCAGTTCGAATTCCCCACGGTCCTAAAAACGGCAGACCCTCATGAACCTCACGGAACACCAACAACGTTTGCTTGATGAAGCTGAGAGCTGGGTGAAACGGCTGCTGGAGACAAATGGCCGTCTCGACGTGTTCGGCATCGCGGAAATGCCCGGCGGAAAGATGTCCGTTGTGCAATCGCCCATCGAGAGTGACGACTGGGAACGGGCACTGAAGCGGACCGTCGCGGAACTGACCGGCCTTGCACTCCGGCGCGAAATCATCGCGAGCGTGGTCATCACTCCTCTGACTGATGACTCCAACGGCGTGGTGATGTTGGATGTCGAAAGCCGTGAGGACGGCCGGCTGACGGTTCGCCTCATGCTGAAGAAAAAAATGTTCGGCGGATGGACTTTGATCGACAGGAAATTCGAGGCGCAAGAGAGGGGTATCTTCAAGATTCAGGAGTCGACACGGGCGAGCAATCCTGATATTCGGTCCTTCACACGCGACGATCTGAACCTCGTCTATCCCTACATAGTCCCCAAGTCCTGGGTTGACTACGCGGGCAAGGATGCGTTGGTGACATGGGAGTTCTCAGAGGATGTCCGCATGGTCCTTGTCATAGACAGGTTGGGAACCGTGCAGAACGTCAGGCCTCAAGACCTTGAAAAGGTGCACGAAACGCCGGATAGCCTCTTCGAGATAGCTACGGAGAACTTGTCCAAATCGTTCCAACAGCAAGAGTTCGAGATCGGAGGCGCCACGCTGCTGGACGGGCGTGAGGTTGGCTATTCCCGCGGGAGCTGGATGGCGCCGGCCGGCGGATTGATGTTGAGCGCGCTTTATCAAGGCCTGCAGCAGCAGTTCAAGCAGGACGAATTTGCCGCAATCGCGGTCAATCAACAGTTTCTGCTGGCCTTCCCCCTGGACGAAGACACCCTGAATTCGGACTCACTGCGACTGGCTGTCGATGACGAGTGGCGTGCACCGAAACCGATCTCTCAGTCTTGGCTCCTGTTGGACGGGCAGTGGCCTCGCGAGTATCCCTATACGCCGACCTTCGGGCCTAATAAAACCGCAATGCATTGAAAGCAGCGGTAGATTTATTTCAACACGTGCGGGCTATCGACCAGAAGCGGGCATCCATGAACTACTCAAGACTACGCCCTAAATCGGAAAGAGAACTCAGGCAAGAAGAGTTGCTTGCACGGCTTAAACAGCGGGGAGGACCGGAGCCCGGGGTCTGCCTTACGCAGGACGCTCCCCTTGACGAGCAGGTTGCCATTAGAGAGCTGACGCTCGACGCTGAAGGCCGGGTTGTCGGCGTCTCAGAGTTCGCGCTCTCTCCGAAGACTGGATCGGGTGAAACCAGCATTACGGACCCGCTCAAACAAGAGCTTGAGCGCCTGCTGGCCGCGGCGGGCGATGAAGGTGTTGTGTGCGGCGACAACGGTCGCCGAGCCAGTCGAGAGGAACTCGAAGAATGGCTGTTGCTCATCGGCCTGCCAGTGTTCAGATACTCTCGGGGCTGACGTTTGCTTTGGGCCCGCAGCAGTCCTTGCTAGCATGTCCGATTTCGGCCAACTGCGGTCGTCGGAACCAGCAAGCCAACCTATGACATTTCTATGGCGAACTCCTGAGGCCGGTTCTGATGGCCTCATCGGCACATATTCGCGCTCGAACACCTTGGACCGGTTTGACTTCCGCAATGGGAAGCACATTGAGTTCAGCGGGACGGCGCCGGTCCTGAGATTTGATGGGCGGACCCGCGACCTTATGGCCTTTGACTGCCTGTCAAACACGGCGGCACCCATGGTAAGCCAACGCATGGCACAAGTACTGCACGACGCCTGTCCGCAAGACATTCAGCTTGTGCCAGCACGAATCGAAGCAGCGGACGGTGACCTGGATGGATGGTCCTTGCTCAATGTGACTGCAACGGTGCTCGCCATCAATCACAAGAAATCAGCGTACACGACGGTCCCGGGAACGCAAGAAATCATGAGCTTCCGGCATCTCGAATACCTCGAGGGCTGTTTGAACGAGCACCAACTTGCGCGTGACGCGGAGTATCTCGGCCACTTGCTTGTGAGCGACTCATTGGCACACACTCTGTCAGGTTTCGCCGGTGTCTCATTTGAACGGCCTCAGGAGGTCTACTACCAGACCATGAGCCGACGCTGGAACTCAGCCAACGATGCCCGGTGAACAGCCGAAATGAATGACCGCTTGCCGAAAATCCGTACGCTGGCTTAGGGCCCGCTCAAGCCGGTAGCGCGACCGGCTACAGTCGGCCAAAAGGAGCCATCCGTTTCGATGGTTCGATTTCACAGAAGGAAAGAGATGGATGCCCAAGAGCCGAGCGCGGCGTGTAGGGAGGTAATTCTGGAGTGGTCGACGCTTTCGGAGCTACCGGATTTTGCTGAGAGACGGCTGAGTTACGGCAATAGCGATGGCGGGTTTGGTGTCATCTATCCGGAAGGCTTGGATGAGTATGACATCGAGGTTGAGGGCATTCGTATTCCAACCGGTTCGCTTCTTATCTATGGTTGGGCGTTCGCCAGTCCTCCAGGATATGAAGTGCTCGTTGATGAGAAGTTATACCTTGGCACTCTCCGTGATGTATTGTGGGAACGTGGGCTCATTGCTGGTGCGGAAAGAGTCGCTGCGCTGCTGAACGGGCAAAGCCAGTTCTCTAGGTAATGCGCGAAGGAGTATTAGCACTTGCTAAGCCGCCAGTCGAGTCAATGCCTCACCGAATCGGCGCGCGGCAGCGTTGCAGGCACTTTTGAGCGACCGCTTTTTGCCTTATCGAATGTCGGCTTCGGGCCCGAAGCCGAAGGTCGATTCGCTCCAAAGCGGCCTCTCGCCTAGTCGTTCGAGTGGCGGGGCGAGGCAGATTGCCGTCCTCTAAAAAGCCTCAATCCTGCTGAGCTGCACGGCGCCATAAGTCCTCAAACTCTGCGAGGCTCGCGCAAGGCGAAACCCTTGAGGGTGGAAGGAGCTACGCGCGCCAAGTACCTTCACCCGCATGCAGCAGCGCAAAGGAATGGGGATGGATCAAGAAGCCGTACAGTTTTCCTCCCCCTGAAAGCGGCTCCGGCGTCTTGTCGGCTGTGAAGTAGCTGACCACCAAGACCGTTTCTGCATCCGCGAGCGCAGCTCGCAGCGCGACGCGCTCTTCGTCAGTCATGCGTACACGCTCGATAAAGCTTTTTTGAGAGCTGAAGATGTCGCTCTCACAGTACACGTGAGCGGTAGTGCCTGCCCAAAGCGGGTGTTCCGAGACAACGCTTCTTGCCCTGTCCGCGTCAGATGAGCTCACCTCTTGACTCATGTCTACTCCATCGATTGAACGTCCGGTCTTGGCCGCATTGTTCCGGCTCGGCGAACGGCCGGTTCTGGCCGGCTCCGGCTATTGGTCGCATTCTGCCGTGCTCGCCACCAGCGACGCGGCAGCAGTTCGTCAGCCGGTGGCAGGTATGCGAGTGGATGCGCGCCAGCACGCTGCGCAGGCATCCCCACGAGTCCCGGCCGTCGAGCTCGGCAGCCCGCACCAGGCTCATCATCGCCGCCGCGCGCCGCAGGCGACTGGCTGTCCACGAACAGCCAGTTCCTCGTGCCGACTTTCCAGTGCTTGATCTATCGGTCGATCAGGTTGTCGTCGATGAATACCGCACCGTCCTGCAGGTGCAGGACTTCCAGGGGCCAGCGCCCGTCATCGCGCCTCTCCTTCGCGAACGCCGGCGCGGCCGATCGCCGGCACTTCTCGACCTCGCGTGAAAGTGCACGAACCTCGATCAGTTCGGATCAACGACTTTGACCAACTCGCAGCAAAGTGACTTCCCACAACCGTCATGCGACACGACAAGGCCTGAAAAAGATCCGCCCTGGATCGTCTCGGAAGCCGCATCGCCCACGCCCTCAGCGCACGTCGTCGAACGCCGCATCGATCTCCTCGACCCGCATCGCCGCATAGCTCGCCGCCGAGCCGCCCAGGTCCCACACCGCCTCGCCGCGCTCGACTGCGCGCGCCATCTCTTCTTCCTTGCGCATGCGCGCAAGGGCCGCCTCGACGACCTCGCCGGCGTCGCGGCGCGGCACGCAGACCACGCCGTCGCCGTCGGCCATGACGAGGTCGCCGGGCTGCACCAGCACGCCGTCGCAGACCACCGGCGTGTTGACGAAGCCATGGCCGCACTTGTCGGGATGGATCGAGAGGACGTGGGTGGACCAGACGGGCAGGCCCAGCGCCTCCACCGTGTCGGTGTCGCGCACGCAGCCCTGCACCACCACGCCCGCGAGGCCCTTGCGCAGCGCATAGCGTGCCGCCATGTCGCCCCATTGGGCGCCCGAGGTCTCGGCGTCGCAGACCACCACGAGCACGTCGCCGGGCTGCGCGAGATAGAGCGCGCGGTGCATCATCAGGTTGTCGCCGGGCGCGCAGAAGGCCGTGACGGCCGGGCCCGCGATGCGTGCGCCCTTCTGGATCGGCCGCATGCGGCTGGACATCAGGCCGCCGATGCCGCGCGGCGCGGCCGCCTCGTGCAGGTCGGACACCGTGGCCTCGCGCGCCTTCGCGCACAGGGCCGCTTCCACGCGATTGACGCGCAGGAACACTCTGGAGCTGTTCACGGTCGCTCCCCGTTCAGTGCGGCACGCAGTAGGCGCCGGCCGCGAGACGGAAGGTGGTGCGCTTCATCAGCCGCGGCTGGTTGAGCTGCATCTCGTCGCGGCGGTGCATGGTGCAGCCGTTGTCCCACATCATCAGGTCGCCGTTGCGCACCTTGTGGCGGTACACGAGTTCGGCGCTGCCGCCGGCCTCGAACAGGATCGGTAGCACGCGCGCGTTCTCGGCCTCGCTCAGGCCCTCGATCGCCACCAGCGTGGTCGGGTCGGCGTAGAGCGCCTTGCGGCCGGTCAGCGGATGCGTGAGCACCACCGGGTGGAAGGCATCGGGCAGCTTCGCCATCTCCTTGGCCTGCGCGCTCTCCTTGTCCTTGAGCTCGAGCGTGTTCATGATCGCCATGCGCTTGGCATAGCGGTAGGTGCCGGTGCGGCCGTCGATCAGCGCGCGCACGTCGGCCGGCAGCCGCTCCCAGGCGCCGTACTGGTCGGCCCAGTAGATGTCGCCGCCGCCCTTGGGCACCTCGAGGCCGTAGAGCATGGCGCCGGTGGCGGGCTTGACGCGGAAGGTCTGGTCCGAATGCCAGTCGACGTCGTCGCCGCCCGCGAAGCCGCCGACGAAGCGGCCGTCGGCGTAGCGCAGGGTGCTGAAGTAGATGATCTCGTCGTGGTAGGGCGACTGGATGTCCTTGCGGTTGGCGCTCTCGCAGTGGCCGAACTGCTCGGTGAAGCGCACCTGGTCGGCCTCCTCGAGCGACTGGCGCGGGAACACGATGACCGGCGCGTCCTGCCACAGGCGGCGCACCTGCTCGATGGCGTCGGGGTTGGCGAGGATGTCCTCGATGCGTTCGTCGATCTCGATCACGAAATCGGAATGCAGCGGGCGGACCTTGAGTTCTTGCGCGAGCACGGTCATGGGATGTCTCCTTGGGGGTGTATGAAAGAAGAAAAGGGGAAAGAGGGGCGGCGCGTCAGTCGGCCTTCATGCCGGCGCTGCGGATGATCTCGGCGTTGGTCTGGCGCTCCGAGCGCAGCCAGGCGACGAGTTGCGCATAGTCCATCGGCGGCGCAGGCTCGAAGCCGAGCTCGTGCAGCGCCTTGGCGGTCTCGGGCAGCGCGAGGATCTTGCGCATCTCGGCGGCCAGCCGCTCGCGCACCTCCACCGGCGTGCCGCGCGGCGCCATCAGTGCGTTCCAGGCCACCACGCTGAAGCCCTCGAGGCCTTGTTCGGCCACCGGCCGGATCTCGGGCAGCGCGGTCATGGCCTTGGCCGAGGTCACGGCCAGCGGCTTGATCCTGCCGAACTGCGCACGCGAGGCCGCCACCGTGTCGATCAGCACCGGCACCTGGTTGCCCAGCAGCGCGGTCATCGCCTCGCCCGAGCCCTTGTACTTGATCGAGAACAGCGGCACGTTCTGGCGCCGGATCATCTCGAGCACCAGCTGCGCCGTGACGCTGGGCAGCGCCACGTCGACCTTGTCGGGCCGGCTGCGCGCGAGCTTGATGAGTTCGGGCAGCGTCTGCACGCCGAGCGAGGGATGCACCGAGATCACCATCGGGATGAAGGCGGTCGCGACGATGGGATCGAAGTCCTTCTCGGCGTCGAAGCCGATGTTGTCGTAGAGCGCCGGGTTCATCGCATGCGTGCCCGAGGCGCCCATGATCAGCGTGTAGCCGTCGGGCGTGGCGCGCGCGGCATAGGCGGTGCCGATGTTGCCGAAGGCACCGGGACGGTTCTCCACCACCACGCCCTCGTGCAGCGCGGCCGAGAGCTTGGCCGCGAAGTAGCGGGTGGCGATGTCGGTGCTCTGCCCGGGCGGGTAGGCGACCACGATCTTGATCGGCCGGTTCGGGTAGCCCTGGGCCAGCGCGCCGGCGGTCAGCGCGAATGCCAGCGGCAGTGCGGCGAGCCGCCGCGCGAGGCGAAAAAGTGAGGTCATCGCTGTCTCCTTCATGGTTGTGAGGTCGCCGCCCTGGGTGGATCGAAGGCGGTGCCATTGGCCGCCGGCATGGCGGGCAGGGGAGGGGATGGGGTCGCGAAAGCCTCGGCGCCCGCACTGCGCAGATGGCGCGCGTCGAGCGCGTCGAACGAGGCGCAGCCGATCTGCGCGAGCACCATGTCGATCTCGTTGCGCA
>NZ_JBZAYE010000749.1:0-3227 GCF_058244205.1 Variovorax sp. 20P10.2.4 | reverse complement strand
CCCCAGTCCATCACGCCGTCCTCGACGAACACCGCGTCGCGCGCGCGGCCCAGCAGCCGCAGGGTGGTGGCGCCGACGATGCCGCGCGTGCGGCTGAAGCAGTTGATGGCCCAGAGGTGGTCGGCATCGGCGGGCGCATCGAAGCGCCGCAATGCGAGCTCGGTGCCGGGATGATTGCGCGCGCCCGGCAGCGAGAGGAATTCGAATTCGGCGCGCGGCCGTGCATCGACCAGCGTGGTGGGCCGGCCATCGCGCAGCCGCGCGCGCAGCGCCTCGACGCCGACCGAGGGCGTGCCGAAGTGCAGCCGCGCGCGGTCGCCGAAGGCCTTGACCAGCGTGCCGTAGCCGTCGATGACCGGCAACCCTTGCGCGGCCCAGGCCTCGATGCCGCC
Organism: Variovorax sp. 20P10.2.4; assembly: GCF_058244205.1. Taxonomy (NCBI): domain Bacteria; kingdom Pseudomonadati; phylum Pseudomonadota; class Betaproteobacteria; order Burkholderiales; family Comamonadaceae; genus Variovorax; species Variovorax sp. 20P10.2.4. The sequence goes on along the minus strand of NZ_JBZAYE010000749.1, from coordinate 2,835 downwards.
GGCCAGCAGGCGCACATCGGTGTAGCCCAGGCGCTCGAGCACGGCCGCGGCCTCGTGCGCGGGGCCATCGGGCGCGGCGCGGCCGTCGTAGAGCACGATCGCCGTGGAACGGCGCGGCACCAGCGTGGCGATCTGCGGCTCGAGGCCGCTCAGCGGCACGTTGCGCGCGAGGTTCGGATGCCGCGCGACGTAGTGGCGGGTCTCGCGCACGTCGAGCAGCGCGAGCTCGGGGCCGTCGGCGGCCAGCGGCAGCGCATGCAGCGCCGCGGCATCGAGGGTGGGGCGGTGGTGCGTGCTCATGCTCAGTTCGGCTGGATGCCGGCCTGCCTCACCACCGCGGTCCACTTGACGGTCTCGGTCTGGATGAAGCGGGCGAACTCCTCGGGCGAGCTGCCGACGGTGAAAGCGCCGATGTCGTCGTAGCGCTTGCGGAAGTCGGCCGACTGCACGATCTCGCGCAGCTCGCGCGACAGCCGCTGCACCAGCGGCGCGGGCGTGCCGCTGCGCACCACCACGCCGTACCACGAGGTGACCTCGAAGTCGCCGAGGCCGGCCTCGGCGGCGGTGGGCACCTCGGGCAGCCAGGGCGCGCGGCTGCGGTAGGCCACGGCCAGCGGCTTGAGCGTGCCGGCCTTGACGAAGGGGATCGCGGTCACGACCTCGTTGAAGATGAACTGGGTCTGGCCCGCGAGCAGGTCGTTGATGGCGGGCGCGCTGCCCTGGTAGGGGATGGGCGTGAAGTCGGCGCCGGTCTGGGACTTGAGCAGCTCGCCCGCGAGGTGCGAATAGGCGCCCACGCTGATGCCGTAGTTGACCTTGCCGGGGTTCTTCTTCGAGTAGTCGATGAGCTCGCGCGGGCTGTTGACCGGCACCTTGGGATTGACCAGCAGCAGCTGCGGCGTCTGCACCAGCAGCGACACCGGCGTGAAGTCGCGCGCGAGGTCGTAGCTCAGCTGTTTGAACAGCGCGGGCTGCACCGTGAGGTTGGAGGCCGGCGCGAGCAGCAGCGTGTAGCCATCGGCCGGCTGGCGCGCCACGTAGTCGAAGCCGATGTTGCCGGCCGCGCCGCTGCGGTTCTCGACCACCACGGGCTGCTTCAGGCGCTGCTGCAGCTGCTCGGCGACCTCGCGGCCGATCTTGTCGGCGATGCCGCCCGCGGGGTAGGGCACGACCACGCGCACGGTGCGCTGCGGATAGTCGTCGGGCGCGGCGGCCCGGGCCGGCAGCACGGTCGACAGGGCGAGCAGCAAGGCGGCGAGGCCGCGCGAGGGGAGGGTGTTCATGGGACGACGCAAAAAGCCAGCGAGCCTAGGGCGCGGGGGCGGCGGCGCGAACGAAGTTTCGCACCCTTGCTTATGCGGAATGGGCGCATGCGGCGCGGCCGAGGCTTCCTAGCATCGCAGGCCGGACCGCCTCCTCATGAACACCGCCGCCCGCACCTCCACCCAGCCGCTGCAACCCGCGGCCATCGCGCCCGCCGTTGCGGCGCTCCCCGCGCGCGGCCGCCGCCACTGGTGGTGGCACTATGAGGTGCCCACCCTGCTGCTCGCGGGCGCGCTCTACCTGGCCTGGGCCGCGCTGGTCTGGTGGCATGCGGCGCTGCCGGGCTGGGCGCTGTTCGCGGCCGGCGGCTACCTCGCGCAGCTGCACTTCTCGCTACAGCACGAGAGCATCCACGCGATGCGCCAGTTGCCGCAGTGGCTGCGCTGGGCCGTGGTGTGGCCGCCGCTCAACCTGTGGCTGCCGTACCCGTTCTACAACCGCGGCCACAGCGCGCACCACGTCAACTTCCATCTCACGCATCCCGAGCGCGACACCGAGAGCGCCTACCACTCGGCACCGGCCTGGGCCGGCTACGGGCGCTTCTGGCGCTGGATCTACCTGGCGAACCAGACGGTGGCCTTCCGCGTCGTGCTGGGGCCCTTCCTGCGGCTGTGGAAGCTGGTGCGCTTCGAGACCGGCCGGGTCGCGGCCGGCGACTTCTCGCGCTTGCCGACCTGGGGCTGGCATGCGCTGAGCGTGGCGCCGGTGCTGTACTTCGTGATCGGCGTGGCCGGCATGAGCCTGGGCGAGTACCTGCTGTGCTTCGTCTACCCGGGGATGATGCTGGGCTCGCTGCGCACCTTCACCGAGCACCGCTGGGCCGACACGCCGCACGAGCGCGTGGCGATCGTCGAATCGAACGCGGTGTTCGGCCTGCTCTACCTCTTCAACAACCTGCACCACGTGCACCACCGCGCGCCGACCATGCCCTGGTACGAGATCCCGGTGTACTTCCGGCGCCACCGCGCGGCGGTGCTGGCGGCCAACGGCCACTTCTACTACCGCGGCTATGGGCAGATCGTGCGGCGGCACCTGTTCCGGCCGGTGTTCGTGCCGGTGCACCCCGCTTGGTAGCTAGCCTGCGACGAAGCCCAGCACGCGCTCGATCACCTCGGCCTCCTTGAGGATGCGGCGGTGCCCCAGCCCCTGCGTGGCGAAGAGCCGCGCGCCCGGGATCGCATCGCGGTAGGCCTCGCTGTCGGCGAAGCGGTTCACGCGGTCGTCGCGGTCGTGCACGATCAGGGTCGGCCGCGCGATGCGCGGGCCCACGGCGGGCGGCTCGAACTGCGGCATCAAGATGCCCTCGCGCGATTCGATGCGCCGCTGCATCGCTGCGCGCGTGCGCTCGCGCAGGCCGAACACGTGGGCGAAGTAGCGCGTGTATTCGCGCGGCGAGGCGGGCGGTGCCAGCAGCACCAGCCGGTCGGCCGGCAGTCCGCGCGCCGCCGCGTAGGCCAGCGCATTGCCGCCCATCGAGTGCGCGATGGCCGCGCGCAGCGCATGGCCCTCGGC
>NZ_JBZAYE010000748.1:0-3243 GCF_058244205.1 Variovorax sp. 20P10.2.4 | reverse complement strand
GCCGTTGACATCGAAGGGCAGCGCGGTCTGCGCGCTGGCCGCGAGGCCGCGGCGCGCGAAGTCGTCGCGGTGCATGGCCGAGGAGATCACGCCGGGCGCGCCGGCCAGGCCCAGGTCCTTCTGCAGCCGCTCGACCAGCCAGGCGCCGCCCGAGGTGACGCCCACCAGCCGGGTGTCGGGGCGCAGCAGCGCGCGGACGCCGGCCAGCAGTTGCGTGTAGAGCGCCTCGGCGTCGGGAATGGCGGGGGTGGAACTCACGGAAGACTCCTCAAGAATTGCTCCAGGATGATGCAGGCCGAGGCGGCATCGGCATCGCGCGCGCCCTGGGAGAGCGCCTCGGTGGTGCTGTAGCGCTCGTCGACCTCGAACACCTGCAGGTTGAAACGGCCGCGCAGCTGGCGCGCGAACTTCTGCGCGCGCCGGGTGTTCTCGTGCGCGGCGCCGTCGGGATGGAAGGGCACGCCCACCACCAGCGCATCGGGCTGCCACTCGCGGATGCGCGCCTCGACCTGCGCGAAGCGGGCATCGGCACCCTCGGCCTTGATGGTGGCCTGCGGCGTGGCGCCGCGCAGCAGCCGGTTGCCGCTCGCCACGCCGGTGCGCTTCTGGCCGAAATCGAAGGCCAGGAAGCTCTGGAAATGGGCGGGAACGGGAGGAGAAGCGGGGCTGGAAGCGGAAGCTGGCGCGTCAGGCATGGCCGTGGCGTTCACGCATGCCCCGCGTCGGGCGAGAGCTTCCAGGCCTCCAGGCCCAGCAGCAGCAGCGCCTTGTCGTAGCGCTGGTCGATGGGGGTGTCGAAGATCACGGCCGGGTCGGCGCCCACCGTGAGCCAGCTGTTCTCGGCCAGTTCGGACTCGAGCTGGCCCTCGCCCCAGGCCGCGTAGCCCAGCGAGACCAGCACCTTGCGCGGGCCGGCGCCGGTGGCCAGGGCCTCCAGCACGTCCTTCGAGGTGGTCATCTCGAGGCCGCCGGGAATGGTCATGGTCGAGGCGTAGACCGATTCCTCGGGTTTGTCGGCCTCGGTGAAGACCGGCTCGTGCAGCACGAAGCCGCGCTCGGTCTGCATCGGGCCGCCCTGGAAGACCGGGGCCTCGCCGAGCTCGGGGCGCGCGAGGTGCAGCTCGATCTTCTCGAACAGCACCTTGAGGTTGATGTCGCTGGGTTTGTTGATGACCAGGCCCAGGGCGCCGCGCTCGCTGTGCTCGCACAGGTAGACGACGCTGCGGTTGAAGGTCTTGTCTTCCAGGCCCGGCATCGCTATCAAAAAGTGATGCGTCAGGTTCATCGGGGCAGAATCGGAAGCCATATGCCTCCGATTTTACTGGCCGTCGACAAGACCTACCCCAAAGGGCTCATGTGGTTCCGCCGCGACCTGCGCGTGGACGACAACGCGGCCCTCTACCACGCCCTGCGAAGCTGCCGCCAGCTGGTCTGCGTGTTCGTGTTCGACACGGCGATCCTCGACCCCCTGCCGCGGGTCGACCGGCGGGTGGAATTCATCCGCGAATCGCTGCTGGAGCTCGACGAGGAGCTGCGCGCGCTCGGCGGCGGGCTGATCGTGCGGCATGCGGCGGCGGCCGAGGAGATCCCGGCGCTGGCGCGCGCGCTCGAGGTGCAGGCGGTGTTCGCCAACCGCGACGACGAGCCCGAGGCGCTGGCGCGCGACGCCGGCGTGTTCGGCGCGCTGGCCAATGCGGGCGTGAGCTTCCACACCCACAAGGACTCGACGGTCTTCGAGCGCGACGAGCTGATGACCAAGACCGGCCAGCCCTACACGGTCTTCACGCCCTACAAGCGGGCCTGGCTGGCCAAGGTCGACGACTTCTTCCTCAAGTCCTACCCGAGCCGCGGCCATGCCGACGCCCTGGTGCCGCCGCCCGAGGGCTGGCGCGCGCCGGTGCCCTCGCTCGAGGCGCTGGGCTTCGCCAAGAGCAACCTCGGCACGCTCGAGATCCCCACCGGCACGCGCGGCGCGGCGATCCTGTTCGAGGACTTCTTCGAGCGCATCGAGCGCTACGAGGCGGCGCGCAACTATCCGGCGGTGCGCGGGCCCAGCTACCTGGGCGTGCACCTGCGCTTCGGCACGGTGTCGATCCGGCAGGTGGCGGGCGTGGCACGCCAGCTCTCGCTGCGGGGCGACGCGGGCGCCGCGACCTGGCTCAGCGAGCTGATCTGGCGCGACTTCTACTTCCAGATCCTGGCCCATTTCCCGCACGTGCACGCCAAGGGCGAGTCGAAGAGCTTCCGCCCCGAGTACGACAAGATCCAGTGGCACCACGGCAAGCATGCCGACCAGCTGTTCGAGGCCTGGTGCCAGGGCCGCACCGGCTATCCGCTGGTCGACGCGGCCATGCTGCAGATCAACCAGAGCGGCTACATGCACAACCGGCTGCGCATGGTGGTGGCGAGCTTCCTGTGCAAGGACCTGGGGCTCGACTGGCGCCGCGGCGAGGCCTACTTCGCGCTGCACCTCAACGACTTCGAGCTGGCGTCGAACAACGGCGGCTGGCAATGGGCGAGCTCGAGCGGCTGCGACGCGCAGCCCTACTTCCGCATCTTCAACCCGGTGACGCAGAGCGAGCGCTTCGACCCCGACGGCAAGTTCATCCGGCGCTACCTGCCGCAGCTCGCGGGGCTGTCGAACGGCGCGATCCATTCGCCGTGGACGGCGACGCCGGTGGAGCTGGAAGCGGCGGGCGTGAAGCTCGGCGAGAACTACCCGGTGCCGGTGGTCGACCATGCCGAGGCGCGCGAGCGCACGCTGCAGCGCTACGCGGTGGCGCGCAGCAAGGCGCTGGCGAAGAAGTAGCGCCGGCCGTCCCCCAAAGAAAAAGCCCGGAGGCGCGTCGCCGTCCGGGCTTTTTCGCAGGCGCGCGCCTCAGGCCGCCGCGAGCGTCGCCGTATCGCTGGTGTAGGCGCGCACCAGCCGCAGCAGCTCTTCTTCGGAGTAGGGCTTGCCGAGGTAGTGGTTCACGCCGAGGTCGCGCGCATAGTCGCGGTGCTTCTCGGCGATGCGCGAGGTGATCATGATGATCGGCAGCTCGGCCAGCGCCGCGTCGCCGCGGATGTTGCGCGCGAGGTCGAAGCCGTCCATGCGCGGCATCTCGATGTCGGACAGCACGACCGCCGGGCGTTCCTGCTGCAGCCGCTCGAGCGCCTGCAGGCCGTCGGCCGCCAGCGAGACCCGGTAGCCTTCGCGCTGCAGCAGGCGCTGCGTGACGCGGCGCACGGTGATGGAGTCGT
>NZ_JBZAYE010000747.1:0-3245 GCF_058244205.1 Variovorax sp. 20P10.2.4 | reverse complement strand
GCCACCTGGCGATGGACCCGGGCGTGATGGCGCTGTGCGAGGGGGCGCTGCGCCACTTCGACACCCTGGGCTGCACGGTCGAGCCGGCCGTGCCCGATTTCGACTTCGATGCGCTGTGGACCGCCTGGCTGCGCTTGCGCGGCTTCATCGTGGCCGGCGCGCTGCAGGGCCTGCATGCCGATCCGGCGCTGCGCGAGCGGCTCAAGCCCGAGGCCTGCTGGGAGATCGAGCAGGGCCAGCGCCTGGCCGTGCCCGCGCTGCACGAGGCCGCCGTCACGCGCACCCGCTGGCATGCCACGCTGCTGAAGCTGTTCGAGCGCTTCGACGTGCTGGTGCTGCCGGCCGCGCAGGCCTTCCCGCTGCCGGCCGAGCTGCACTGGCCGCGCGAGGTCGGTGGCCGCGCGATGGACACCTACCACCGCTGGATGGAAGTGACCATCGGCCCCTCGCTCGCGGGCCTGCCCGCGATGGCGGTGCCGGCCGGCTTCTCGCCCGACGGCGCGACGCGCGGCCTGCCGATGGGCCTGCAGCTGATCGGCCGGCCCGGTGACGACCTCGAGGTGCTGCGGCTCGCGCACGGCTGGCACCAGGCCGTGCCCTTCGCCGATGCGCGCTCGCCGCTGCTGGCCGCGGCCTGAATTCCGAGAACACACAACAACCACCCGAGGAGTAAAGCGCATGCGCAGACGTTCGATGATCGGTGCCGGCCTGGCGGCCGGCCTGTCCACCATGGCCGGTTCCGTCCTGGCCCAGGGGCTGGCCGGCAAGACCCTGAACCTGATCGTTCCCTACCCGGCCGGCGGCGGCTCCGACATCAACGCGCGGCTGGCCGCGCCCGAGCTGTCGCGGCTGCTGGGCCAGCCGGCCGTGGTCGACAACGTGCCCGGCGCCAGCGGGTCGCTGGGCGTGATGAAGGCTGCCAACGGCGCGGCCGACGGCTCGGTGCTGCTGATGGGCTCGCCGATGGAGCTGATGCTCACGCCGCTCACGCTCGCCAGCGCGCGCTACAAGGCCGAGGACTTCCGCCCCATCGGCATGATGGCCGTGACCTCGATGGTGCTGCTGGCGCGCAAGGACCTGGGCCCGGGCAGCGTCGACGAGCTGATCGCGCAGCTGCGCAAGCCCGACGCGAAGGAACTGAGCTACGGCAGCATCGGCCCGGGCTCGCTCTACCACCTGCTGGGCGAGCGCTTCACGCAGCAGACCGGCACGAAGATGCTGCACGTGCCCTACAAGGGCTTCGCACCGATCATCAACGACCTGCTGGGCGGCCAGATCGACCTGGTGTTCGCGCCGCTGGCCGGCAACGTGCCCGACCTGCTGGATGCCGGCAAGGTCAAGGCGCTGGGCATCGCGGCGGCCGCGCCGCACGAGCGCTTCGGCGCCATTCCGCTGATCCGCGCCAGCAAGGGGCTCGACGACTTCGTCTACAGCCTCTGGGCCGGCGCGCAGGTGTCGCAGCGTGTGCCCGAGGAGACGCAGCAGCGGCTGCACGTGGCCTTCAACGAGATGATGCGCAAGCCCGAACTGCGCCGCGCCATCGAGCTCGGCGGCAGCAAGGTGGCGCCCGAGCAGACGCTGGCCGAGCTGCGCCGCGGCTACCAGGCCGACGTGGAGCGCTACCGCGCGATCGCGAAGTCGGTCAACCTGCGCCCGGAATGAGGGCGGCGGCCGCGGCCCGCGATTTGCCAGTTTTCGATAACGGCGAGCCGGCGCGCGGAGGGAGGATGCGGCCCTGTCCATCCTCCATCGCCAAGGAGCATTCCATGCCCGCCGCTTTCCCTTTTGCAGCCTCCGGCGCGCTGACGCGCCGCCAACTCGTCATCGGCGGCGGCGCGGCCGCGCTGGCCGGCGTGCCCGCGCTGTCGCACGCGCAGTCGAAGACGATCAAGATCGGCTACCTCACGACCTTGTCGGGCGTGCGCGCCAATTTCGGCGAGGCCGACCCGTGGAGCCTGGAGCGCGTGCGCGCCGCGCTGAAGGACGGCCTGACCATCGCGGGCACCAATTACAAGGTCGAGATCGTGGTGCGCGACACCCAGTCCGACGCCAACCGCGGCGCCACGATGGCCAGCGAGCTGTTGCTGCGCGAGAAGGTCGACCTGCTGCTGGTGCAGGACAGCGATGCCGCGCTCGCGGCCGGCCAGCTCTGCGACGTCAACGGTGTGCCGATGGTCTCGACCATGGGCCCGTGGCAGGCCATCACCTTCGGTCGCGGCTCCACGCCGCAGAAGGGCTTTCCGTTCTCGTTCCATTTCTTCTGGGGCGCCGACGACGTGCTGAAGAACTTCTTCGGCATGTGGGAGCCGCTGAAGGTGGAGCGCTCGCTGGGCACGCTCTACATCGACAACGGACCGGGCCATGCCTTCGCCGATCCAACCAACGGCATCCCGGGCGGCGCGAAGCAGCGCGGCTACAAGGAGACCAACGGCGGCTTCTTCAAGATCGCGACCGACGACTTCAGCAACCAGGTCTCGAGCTTCAAGGCGGCGCGCGCGAACATCGTCTCGGGCTTCGCCTATGCCAACCACTTCGCCACCTTCTGGAAGCAGGCGCAGCAGTCGGGCTACCGGCCCGAGGTGGTGACGATGGCGGCGGCCTTCCTGTTCCCGAGCGCGGTCGAGTCGCTGGGCGCGGCCGGCAACGGCATGTCGACCGAGGTCTGGTGGACGCCCAGCTTCCCGTTCAAGTCCTCGCTGACCGGCCAGAGCGCCAAGGCGCTGGCGGCCGACTGGGAGAGCTCCACCGGCAAGCAGTGGACCCAGCCCATCGGCTACGGCCATGCGCTGTTCGAGGTCGGCATCGCGGCGCTGAAGAACGCGACCAATCCAAAAGACAAGAAGGCGGTGCGCGATGCGCTGGCCAACCTGCAGCTCGACTCGGTGGTCGGGCGCATCGACTTCAAGGGCAGCCCGATCAAGAGCGTGGCCGTCACGCCGATGGTGGCGGGCCAGTGGCGCAAGACCGCCGCGGGCGCGAAGTTCCCGTACGAGCTGGTGATCACGCACAACAGCACCGCGAAGCAGATTCCGGTGGAAGACGAACTCAAGCTGCTGTCGCAGCTCAAGGCCTGAGCCCGCGACGCATGACCGATTGCCTCGTCATCGACGGCCTGTGCAAACGCTACGGCGAGATCGTGGTGGCCGACGGCGTGTCGCTCGCGCTCGCGCGCGGCCAGTGCCTCGGCGTGGTCGGCCCCAACGGGGCCGGCAAGAGCTCGCTGTTCAACCTGATCACCGGCGTGG
>NZ_JBZAYE010000746.1:0-3248 GCF_058244205.1 Variovorax sp. 20P10.2.4 | reverse complement strand
TGGATGAAGGTGCGCTTCTTGCGCACCTCGACCTGGATCGTGCGGGCGCGACCGGTGGCGTCGGCCTGCTTGATCTCGCTGGTCGACTTCTTGGTCAACGTGATCTTCTTGCGCTCGGGCTCGACAGTGCCGTGGCTGGCCTTCAGGAAACCGAGCAGGCGCTGCTTGTCCGACTCGGTCAGCGCGTCGCTGGCGGCCGCTTTGGGCACGCCGGCGCTGCGAAGCTGATCGAGCAAGGTTTCGGGAGTCTTCTTGAGTTCATTCGCGAACTCGGCGACAGTGGTACTGGACATATTCGTTTCGTGCCTCCATGACCATCACTCTTGGCCAGCGAACCAGTGTTCGCGGGCCTTCAAGATGAGGGTTTTGGCGTCATCGGCGCTCAGGCCGGTGATCTCGGTGAGTTCATCGACCGCGAGGTCGGCCAGGTCGTCGCGGGTGTTCACCCCCGCCTCGGCCAGCTTCGGAATCAGGTCGGGGTTCAGGCCTTCGAGGTCGCGCAGGTTCTGCGAGACGGTATCGACGCCCTCTTCCTTGGCGATTTCCATGGTCAGCAGCGCATCCTTGGCACGCGAGCGCAGTTCGTTGACCGTGTCTTCGTCGAAGGCTTCGATCTCGAGCATCTCGGAGATCGGCACGTAGGCCACTTCCTCGAGGCTGGTGAAGCCCTCGGAGATCAGGATGTCCGCGATTTCCTCGTCGACGTCGAGCTTCTCCATGAACAGGCGGCGCGCGGCGTCGGTTTCGTTCGCCTGCTTCTGGGCCGACTCGTTGGCGTCCATGATGTTGATCTTCCAGCCGGTGAGCTCGGAAGCCAGACGCACGTTCTGGCCGCCACGGCCGATCGCGATCGCGAGGTTTTCCTCGTCGACCACCACGTCCATGGCGTGCTTTTCCTCGTCCACCACGATGGACGACACGTTGGCCGGCGCCAGGGCGCCGATCACGAATTGGGCCGGATCCTCGCTCCATAGCACGATGTCCACGCGCTCGCCGGCGAGCTCGTTGGTCACGGCGTTGACGCGCGTGCCGCGCACGCCGACGCAGGTGCCGATCGGGTCGACGCGCTTGTCGTGCGAGAGCACGGCGATCTTGGCGCGCGAACCGGGGTCGCGGGCGCAGCTCTTGATCTCGAGCAGGCCCTGTTCGATCTCGGGCACTTCCTGGCGGAACAGCTCGATCATGAACTCGGGGGCCGAGCGCGACAGGATGATCGGCGCGCCGCGCAGCGTCAGGTCGACCTCCATGATCATGGCGCGCACGCGGTCGCCGTTGCGCAGGTTTTCCTTGGCGATCATCTCGCTGCGGCGCAGGCGGCCTTCGACGCGGCCGGCCTCGACGATGATGTCGCCCTTGTCCAGGCGCTTGACGGTGCCCACGAAGATCTTGTCGCCGCGCGACATGAAGTCGTTGAGCAGCATCTCGCGCTCGGCGTCGCGGATCTTCTGCAGGATCACCTGCTTGGCGGCCATGGCGCCGATGCGGCCGATCGGCACCGAGTCCACCGATTCCTCGATGTACTCGTCGACCTCGATGTCGGGCATCTCTTCCTTGGCCTCGAACAGCAGGATTTCCTGGTCGGGCTGCTGCAGGCCGGCTTCGTCGGGCACCACGTGCCAGCGACGGAAGGTCTCGTAGTCGCCGCTGTCGCGGTCGACGGCGACGCGGATGTCCACCTCGCCCTGGTACAGCTTCTTGGTGGCCTGCGCCAGCGCGGACTCGACCGCGCCGAAGACGACGTCACGCTCGACGTTCTTCTCGCGCGAGATCGCATCCACCAACATCAACATTTCGCGATTCATGCCACCACTCCTCTAGTCAGTCCGGAACCTTTGTTCCGCCAATGTCCTGCGAGCCCTGACGGGCCCTGGGCTTGCGCCCCTTGAAATCCACGATGGGTGCCAGCCGCGCTTCGCGCAGCTCGTCCAGCACGAAGCCCAGCGCCTGCAACGGTGCCGGCGCGCGCTTCCTGCTGACTTTCTGACCCGGCTTGGGCTCCGGCTCGTCGCTCCAGACGATCTGCCAGCCCTGAGGGCCGTCGGCCCCTTCCGCCTGTGCGGCCCGCTCGAGCGTGCCGCGAAACTTCTTGCGATTGGCCGACACCTGGCCGGCCGCCGCCCCGCCGATCGGCGCCTTCAGCGTGATGTCGATCACCTCGCCCTCGAAGCGCTCGAAATCCTTCTCGTGGCGCAGCGGACGGTCGATACCCGGCGAGGACACCTCGAGCCGCTTGTAGTCGGCGCCATCCACCTCGAGCGCGAACTGGAGCTGTCGCGTGACCTTCTCGCAGTCCTCGACCGTGACGAAGGGCTCGGGCGTGCCGGCGGCGAGAGCCTCCGATGTGGGGGCCGTCCACGGCAAATCAATCGTCACGCGCAGCAATCCTCCCGCCGAGCGTTCGATCTCGACCAGGTCGTAGCCGAGACCGGCCACGGTTTGTTCCACTGTCTGCTGCAATGCCACGTGTTCGAAGGTGCCTTTTATTCAGTCAACGATGCGCAGGACCCGCCCGCCAGGTACCGCGCGATCGATAAAAAATCCGTGAGAAACCGGGTCTTGCCCAGCGATCCGAGAACGGATGGACCAAAAAAAACGGGCGGTTGGTACCCGCCCGTTTGGTCGTGAGCCTCGAATTATATGCCACTTCTGTGATAAATGAAGGGCCACTTCTGCAAGCGGGCCACACCCGTGCACGGCTCAGGGCGTGGCGGCCCTTTCGCGGGCGGCGGCGACGCGCCGGGAACGCGCCCAGACGACCGCGAAAAGCACCGCGCCCAGCGCCAGCGCGGCCGCCGCCACCAGCAGCGGAATCTGGAACGAACCGGTGCGCTGCGCCAGCGGCGCCGCGAACAGCGGGCCGATGATCTGCCCCACGCCGTACGAGGCAGTGGCATAGCCGATCAGCCCGGCCGCCGCGTTGCCACGCAGCCGGCGCGCGTCGCGCACCGCGAACAGCGTGATCGCGGTGAACGGCATGCCCAGCAGCAGGCTGCCGAGGGCGAAGCCGACGACGCTCGGCCAGGCCACCGACAGCACCACCCCGACCGCCTGCAGCGCATAGGCGATCGCCAGCAGCAGCCGGTTGTCCCAGTGCACCGGCGCGCGCGCACCGATCAGGGCGCCCGGGATGATGGCCGCGCCGAACAGCGGCCAGAAATAGTCGGGCCAGAACGAGCCCGGCAGCGCCTGGCGTGCGATCACCGGCAGGAAGGTGGCGGTGATGATGTAGCCGAAGCCCGCCAGCCCGT
>NZ_JBZAYE010000745.1:0-3250 GCF_058244205.1 Variovorax sp. 20P10.2.4 | reverse complement strand
CGCCCGGTGCGGCCTGCTCGCCGTTGGCGGCCACGCACATGCTGCAGCCGGGCTCGCGCCATTCGAAACCGGCTTCGCGGAACAGCCGGTCCAGGCCTTCGCGTTCGGCCGCGCGCTTGACGTTCTCCGAGCCCGGCACCACCCAGGCCCGCACATGCGAGGCCACGCGACGGCCGCGCAGCAGGGCCGCGGCCTCGCGCAGGTCCGACAGTCGGGAGTTGGTGCACGAGCCGATGAATACGCGGTCCACGCGCTGGCCCTGCAGCGGCGCGCCGGCCGCGAGCCCCATGTAGTCGAGCGCGCCCTGCCAGGCCTGGCGCTGCGAGGCGTCGGTGGCATCGGCGGGATCGGGGATGCGCGCGTCGATCGCGATCGCATGCTCCGGGCTCGTGCCCCAGGTCAGCGTGGGCGCCACGGCGCTCGCGTCGATCCGTCCTTCGCGCGCGTAGACCGCGCCTGGATCGCTCGGGAGGCTGCGCCACCAGGCGGCGGCTTCGGCGAAGCGTGCTTCGGGCGGCGCGAAGTCGCGGTCGCGCAGATAGGCCTCGGTCTTCTCGTCGGGCGCCACCATGCCGATGCGCGCGCCCAGCTCGATCGAGAGATTGCACAGCGTCATGCGCTGCTCGATTTCCATCGCGCGCACGGCCTCGCCGGCGTACTCCACCGCGAAGCCCGTGCCCGCGCTGGCACCGAGCCGCGCGATCATCGCGAGTGCGAGGTCCTTGGCGCCCACGCCGGCACCAGGCAGTCCGTCGAAGTGCACGCGCAGGGTGCGCGGCCGGCGCAGCACCAGCGTCTGACTCGCGAGCGCATGCGTGACCTCCGAAGAACCCACGCCGAAGGCGATCGCACCGAGGGCCCCGTTGGTGCAGGTGTGGCTGTCGCCGCAGATCAGCGTCATGCCGGGCTGCACGATGCCGAGTTCCGGTCCCATCACATGCACGATGCCCTGGCCCGGCTGCCCCAGGTCGAACAGCCGGATGCCCGCGCCGCGTGTCAGCAGCTTGAGGCCCTGGTACAGATGCACGCCGCCCGCGAAGCTCTGGCCGGTGCGACCGGGCGCGCTCGAGACGGCATGGTCGGGCGTGGCGAAGGCCAGCTCGGGGTTGCGCACCGGCAGGCCGCGCTCGGCCAGCTCGCGCAGCCCGGCGGTGCCCGAGAGGTCGTGCAGCAGGTGGCGGTCGATGTGCAGCAGGTCCCAGCCGTCGGGCAGGGGCTGGACCACGTGCGCGTCCCAGACCTTGTCGAACAGCGTGCGCGGCGCGGTGGTGGAGGGCGTCGTCATGGCCGTCATTCCGCCGCCTGGAAGCGCGTGCGCAGCGCATCCCATTCCGCGGCGCCCAGGCGCCGGAAGCGCTCGGCCACGCCGGGCGCATGGGCCGAACTCGGCGGCTGGCCCGTGCTGCGCAGGGCCGACAGTGCCTGCTCGCAGGCCGAGGCCGCGGCGCCGATCAGCAGGCTCGGCAGGATCGCGAGGCGATAGCCCATCTGCTGCGCCGTCGCCAGGTCCAGGTCGGGCGTCTTGCCGCCGCGCACGATGTTGAGCAGACACGGCCCCTCGACGCGCCGCGGGATCGAGGCCAGCTCCTCCATCGACTGCGCGGCCTCGACGAACACCATGTCGGCACCGGCGGCCAGTGCCTCGCGCGCGCGCTCGACCGCCTCGTCGAGCCCGAGCATCGCGCGCGCATCGGTGCGCGCGATCACCAGGAAGGCCGGGTCGCGCCGGGCGGCGAGGGCGGCCCGGATCTTGGCGACGAACTGGTCGCGCGGAATCACCTCCTTGCCGTCGAGATGGCCGCAGCGCTTGGGCGCGACCTGGTCCTCGATGTGCAGCCCGGCCACGCCGCGCATCTCGTACTCGCGCACGGTGCGCGTCACGTTGAGCTCGTTGCCGTAGCCGGTGTCGGCATCGGCGATGACTGGCACGCCGACCGAGCGCGCCAGCACGCCCGCGGCCTCGGCCATCTCGTTCATCGACAGCAGGCCGTAGTCGGGAAAGCCGCGCGCCGCCGAGGCGCCGGCGCCGGTCATGTAGACGCAGGCGAAGCCGGCCGCCTCGACCATCTTCGCGGTCATGCCGTCATAGGCGCCGGGGGCGACGACGAGTTCGGGACGGGAGAGCAGCTGGCGCAGGTCGTGGGCGGTGGTCATGGAGCGGGGCGTCGAAGTGATTTGGTGATGACATCATAATGCTATAACCTTTCGACGTTGTTAGGGTATGCCTGAATGGGCGGGCACAATCGGCCGAAGGCGCGGGCGGCCCGCGCCGCCGAAGCACAGCTCTCCATGGACACACCGAACCCTTCCCAACTGCGCCGCGAACCCGGCACCGCGCTGCACCGCCAGCTCTTCATGGTGCTGCGCGACCAGATCGCCCAGGGCGCCTATGGCGTGGGCGAACTGATTCCGGCCGAGGACGCGCTGTGCGCCCAGTTCGACGTCTCGCGCATCACCGTGCGGCGCGCGGTGTCGGACCTGGAACACCTAGGGCTGGTCGAGAAGCGGCCGGGCCGTGGCACCTTCGTGCGCGCCGTGCCGCGCGCGCAGCGGCCGCAGCCCTCGTTCGGCCTGATCGAATCGCTGGGCCGGCAGGCACGCGAGACCGAGGTGACCGTGCTCAAGGTCGAGACGGCCCTCGCGCCGCCGACGGTGGCGCAGCAGCTGCAGCTGGAGGCGGGCGCCGTCGCCGTTCACGCGGTGCGCCTGCGCTCGGCGCATGGCACGCCGATGATGGTCACCGATGCCTGGGTGCCGCAGGAAGTCGGCCGGCACGTGACCGCCTCCGAGTTGCAGAAGCGCGCGCTGTTCGAGATCCTGATGGCCGAGGGCATCAAGTTCGGCCGCGTGATCCAGGAGGTGACCGCCGTCGCGGCCGACCCCGTGCTCGCCGGCCTTCTGCGCGTGGACCTCGGCGCGCCGCTGGTGCGGCTGGTGCGGCTGCTGCACGACCGGCGCAAGCGGCCGGTGCAGTACATCACCATCCATTTCACGGGCGAGCGCAGCCGCGTGCTGATGGAGGTGCCGGCCGAGGCGGTGAATACGATGGGGGCGGGGCAGATCGTGCATGACCTGGAGTTGCCGCCGGGCTGAGCCCATGTTCGAACCCTATCTGCAGCGCTGGGACCTGGTCCCCGACGGCGAATCCTTCTCCTCGCTGAGCGGCCATCTGCTGCCGGTCCGCGCGCGCGGCCTGCCGGCCATGCTCAAGCTCTCGCACCAGCCCGAGGAGATGGCCGGTGCGGCGCTG
>NZ_JBZAYE010000744.1:0-3256 GCF_058244205.1 Variovorax sp. 20P10.2.4 | reverse complement strand
ACGCGGATCGGGATCGCGGCGCGCGCGGGCCGCTCCTTGTCGACCATGCGGTCGATCAGCCGCCGCGCCCACATCGAGCCGGCGTCGATGTTGAGGTTGTAGAAGCGGTGGTCGGGATGCTCGTCGATCGCCTTCTGCTGCGCCTCGAGCACCAGCTCGTCCTCGCGGAAGATGCCCGAGACGCCCTCGCGCAGCTCATGCGTGAGGCGCTGCTCGCCCAGGCAGTAGTTGCGCGCGAAGGCCCAGAAGTAGAGGCAGGTCTTGTCGGTCTCGGGCGTGATGGTGTTGAGCACGTAGCCGTTGACGCCCCTGCCGCGGTCGCCCGGGTTGCCGTTCTTCGGCACCGCGCCGCTGCCGGCCTCGGCCACGCCGACGTCGATGTTGACCGTGCACGGCGCCTCGAAGCGGATGATCTGCCAGCGGTCGACCTTGCCCGCGTAGCCGCGCGCATGGCGAATCTGGCCACCCCAGAACGGCGGCGCCTCGATGTTCTCCATCCAGCGCGTGACGGTGGCCGAGCGGTCGCCATGGGTGGCGACGAAGGGCGCCTCGGCCACCTCGCGGTTGCCGATCGAGGAGCCATGCACGAAGGTCTCGTGCGTCAGGTCCATGAGGTTGTCGACCACCAGCCGGTAGTCGCAGTTCACGCGGATCATCTTGCCGTCGCCGGCCCAGGCCGGGTCGTCGTTCCAGTGCATGTCGGGCACCAGTGCGGGGTCGGCCAGCGCCGGGTCGCCGGGCCAGATCCAGATGAAGCGGTGCTTCTCGGCCACCGGGAAGCTGCGCACGCAGGCGGAAGGGTTGAGCGTTTCCTGGCTCGGCATGTGGGTGCAGCGGCCCTGGCTGTTGTAGACCAGGCCGTGGTAGCCGCAGACCAGCTCGTCGCCCTCGAGCCGCCCCATCGACAGCGGCAACAGCCGGTGCCAGCAGGCGTCCTCGAGCGCGGCCACCTGCCCGTCGGTGCGGCGGAACAGCACCAGCTTCTGGTTGCAGACCGTGCGCGGCAACAGCGCATGCCGCACCTCCACGTCGTAGGCGGCGGCATACCAGGCGTTGAGCGGGAAATGGGGCGATCGCGTGTTCATGGATACTCAATGTATACAGAAACGCGAGAATTTCCAGCCGATTCGGCCGAATCAAGGGAAAACACCGATCTCTTTGTACACATTTACGTCGCCACACAAGGCGATACGATGTTCCGTTCCACCTCTTTCGTTCAGACAAGCCGGAGTTCCATCCTCATGTCACAGCACGCCACCCTGCCCGCCCGCTACGACCACGTGGGCAGCTTCCTGCGTCCCCAATACCTGCTCGAAGCCCGCGAGCAGAAGGCCAAGGGCGAGATCACGCCCGAGCAACTGCGCACGGTCGAGGACAAGGCCATCGCCGAGATCGTCAAGTTCCAGGAAGACATCGGCCTCAAGAGCATCACCGACGGCGAATTCCGCCGCACCTATTTCCACATCGACTTCCTCGACCAGCTCGGCGGCGTGAAGACCGACATCCCGGTCACGATCCGCAAGCCCGACGGCAGCGAGGAACTGGCACCGCCCGCGATGCGCGTCATCGACAAGGTGCGCCACGTCAAGAACATCCAGCTGGCCGACTTCGAATACCTCAAGAGCCAGGTCTCGGCCGGCCGCACGCCCAAGGTCACGATCCCCTCGCCGACCATGCTGCACTTCCGCGGCGGCCGCGCCGGCATCAGCAAGGAGGCCTACCCCGAGCTCGACCCCGCGTTCTACGACGACGTGGCCCAGGCCTATGGCGACGAGCTGCGCTCGCTGGCCGCGGCCGGCTGCACCTACGTGCAGATGGACGACACCAACCTCGCCTACCTCTGCGACGAGCACATGCGCGAGGCGGCCCGCAAGCGCGGCGACGACCCGAACGAGCTGCCGCACCGCTACGCCGCCTTCATCAACAAGGTGGTGGCGCAGAAGCCGCCGGGCATGCTGCTGGCCATGCACCTGTGCCGCGGCAACTTCAAGAGCACCCATGCCGCGGCCGGCAACTACGAGCCGGTGGCCGAGGCGCTGCTCCAGGAGATGGACCTCGACGCCTACTTCATGGAGTACGACGACGCACGCTCGGGCGACTTCAAGCCGCTGCGCTTCCTGCCCAAGGGCAAGACCGTGGTGCTGGGCCTGGTGACCACCAAGTTCGGCCAGATGGAGGACAAGGACGAGCTCAAGCGCCGCATCGAGAACGCCGCCATGTACGCGCCGCTCGAGCAGCTCGCGCTGTCGCCGCAGTGCGGCTTCTCGAGCACGGTGCACGGCAACAACATCGCGGTGGAGGCGCAGCGCGCCAAGCTGCGGCTGGTGGTCGAGACCGCGCAGGAAGTCTGGGGATCGACCTGAGCCGCGCTTTCTGCTGAACTCGGGGCCATGACGACCCACATCTTCTCCGGCCCCCTCAGCATGTTCGGCGCCAAGGTCCAGATCGCGGCGCTCGAGAAGGGCATCGCCTTCGAGCTCGTGATGGTGCCCTTCGATCGCGACGACAACTACCGCCCCAGGCATCCCGAGGTGCTGCGCATCAACCCCAAGGGCCAGGTGCCGGTGCTGATCGACGACGCGGTCGAGCTGTTCGACTCGACCCAGATCTTCGAGTACCTCGAGGACCGGCATCCGCAGCCCGCGCTGTGGCCCGCCGAAGCGGCCGCGCGGGCCCGCGCGCGCCAGCTCGAGCACCGCTCGGACGAGGTCTTCTTCCCGCAGGTGGTGAAGCTCTTCGGCCTGCAGGAGGCGATGCAGAGCCCGCCCGCGGTGGAGGCCTGCGCCGCCTGCGCGCGCTTCTACGGCCAGCTCGACACCCTGCTGGCCGACGGCCGCGCGTTCCTGGCCGGCGACTACGGCTATGCCGACATCGCCTTCTACATGGCCCATGTGTTCGCCGACCGCAAGGGCGCGGGCATGACCGACGAGACGCCGCGGCTCGTGGCCTGGCGCGACCGCGTCGGCGAGCGGCCCGCGGTGCGCGCGGTGGTCGATCCGATGATGGACTTCCTGGCCTCGCAGGGCCGCGGCGTGCCGGCCTTCCTTCGGCGCTGAGGGGGCAAGCGCGGCGGCGCGCGGCGGGCTCAGGCATCATCGGTCCATGCCGAAAAACGGGTTCGACTGGCTTCCCTCTCCGTCCCAGCATTTCCTCGTCGTCACCTTCGCGCTGCTGGTCTACGTGCTGACCACCCGCGCGCGCCGCGAGCAGCGCGCGCCCACCACCGCCATCGCGTGGGTCATGGGCCTGGTGCTGC
>NZ_JBZAYE010000743.1:0-3272 GCF_058244205.1 Variovorax sp. 20P10.2.4 | reverse complement strand
AGGCGACGGAGGGCCCCCGGGAGGCGGTGGGTTCGGCGGTGGGTTCGGCGGGGGAGGAAGACGGGGAGGAAGCGGCGTTCGTGGACATCGGGGCGGCTCGGCAAAGCGTGGATCGTCACGAAGGCTATACCCGCGCCCCGGGGGCCGGAACGATGGAAAAGCGATAACCATATGCGCGAACCGGTCGAGTCCCGGTCCCGATGCAGGCCGGCCGCGGAAGGTGCACAAGCGCCCTGCCCCGTGCTTTCCCGCCTCGGTCATTTCCGTGTCAGGAATGCCGGCCCGGCCGGCCTAACATGGTCCGGCGGCCGGCGACGGCCGCGGCTTTCCTCAACGCCTCCCATATCACACACACAACAGGAGACAACACGTGAATCCGATCGAGCAGAGAACCATCTCGAAGATGAGCTGGCGGCTGTTGCCGCTGCTCATGGTCAGCTATTTCATCGCCTACCTCGACCGCGTGAACCTCGGCTTCGCGGGCGCCGCCATGTCGAAGGACCTGGGCTTCAGCGCGGCCGTGTTCGGCAGCGCGGCCGGCATCTTCTTCATCGCCTACTTCCTGTTCGAGGTGCCGAGCAACATGGCACTCGAGCGCTTCGGCGCGCGCCGCTGGATCGCGCGGATCATGTTCAGCTGGGGCATCCTGTCGGCGGCCCAGGCCTGGGTCGGCGGCTCGACCAGCTTCAACGTCGTGCGCTTCCTGCTCGGCATCGCCGAGGCCGGCTTCTTCCCCGGCGTCATCTTCTACATCACGCTGTGGTTCCCCTCGGCCTACCGCGCGCGCATCGTCGGCTGGTTCATGTTCGCGATCCCGATCTCCACCGTGATCGGCTCGCCGATCTCGGGCTTCATCCTCAACATGGACGGGATGGGCGGCATGCACGGCTGGCAATGGCTGTTCATCCTCGAGGCGATCCCCTCGCTGATCCTGACCTTCTTCGTGCTGTTCTACCTGCCCGACGGTCCGAAGGACGCGAAGTGGCTCACGAACGAGGAGCGCACGTGGCTGCAGGGCACGCTCGACGCCGAGCGGCGCAACCGCGAGTCGATCAACCAGATCTCGTGGAAGCAGTCGCTCTTGAACCCGCGCGTGATCGGCCTGGGCTTCGTCTACATGGGCATCACGGTGCCGCTGTACGGCCTGAGCTTCTTCCTGCCGCAGATCATCAAGGGCTTCGGCGGGCTGGGCAACGTGGAGATCGGCTTTATCAACGCCTTCCCCTACCTGGTCGGCGCGATCGCGATGCTGTTCTGGACCCGCGCCTCCGACGCGCGCAAGGAACGCAAGTGGTTCCTGCTGATCCCGCTGGCCTGCATCTTCGTCGGCCTGGTGCTGGCGGCCGAGACCAGCGCGCCGGTGCCCAAGATGGCGGCCGTGACACTCGCGGCCTTCGGCATCTTCAGCGCCCTGCCGACCTTCTGGACCCTGCCCACCGCGATGCTCAGCGGCACCGCCGCGGCCGCGGGCATCGCCTGGATCAACTCGATCGGCAACCTCGGCGGCTACATCGGCCCGACCATCTTCGGCACCCTCAAGGACCGCATGGGCAACGACATCTACGCGGTGATCTTCCTCGCGCTGCTGGCGGCCGTGGCCTTCGTGCTGGTGCTGATCATCGGCCACGACGCGCGCACCGAGCAGGCCACGGCGCCCGGACGGGCCTGAGATCGCTCAGGCGCCGGCGCGCAGTTCCGCGCCGGCCAGCCGCGTCGCTTCCGCGGCCTTGGCGGTCTCGAGCTGGTGCCAGGCCTCCCAGCACTCCTTCGAGCAGCAGGGCCACCAGCCCAGCGGCCCGACCACCGCCGCATCGCCGCAGCCGTTGCCGCACCAGCGCAGCACGAAGGACTTGGAACGGCGGCGCGGCACCGGGCTCGGGGGCTGCAGGGATTCGAACGGGGAATGACCGGGGTGCATGGGCGGGGCTTTCTTCTGTCTTCGAGAGGCCGGAACGGGTCCGACCTCCTGAAGACGAACGAAGGGTGCCAAACCCTCAGTCCTTCGCAAAAAAAATTGCGCCTCTTCAGTAAAGCGTGGCCTTCTGCCGCGCCGGCAGCTCGCGGTCGTAGCTCGCGCCGTCGAAGGCGGCATCGGTCAGCGCCGACAGGATCGCGCCGGGCGTGGGCACGTCGGGCCGCGCCTCGTCGGGCCGCGGCGCCCACAGCCGCGAACGCTGGATCGCACGCGCGCACTGGAAGAACACGGTCTCGACCGCGATCTCGATCACGCACTGCGGCGCCCTGCCCTCCACCGCGAAGCGCGCGAGCAGCGCGGGATCGACCGTGAGCCGCGCGCGGCCGTTGACGCGCAGGGTCTCGCCCACGCCCGGGATCAGGAACAGCAGCGCCACGCGCGGATCGGCCACGATGTTGCGCAGGCTGTCGATGCGGTTGTTGCCGCGGCGCTCGGGCATCCACAGCGTCTTCTCGTCCTTCACGGCCACGAAGCCCGGCGGATCGCCGCGCGGCGAGGCATCGAGGCCGTCCGGCCCGAGGGTGGCGAGCACCGCGAACGGCGAGGCCGCGATCAGCGCCTGGTAGGACGGATGCAGCCAGTCGATCTCCTTCTTGAGCGAGGCTTCGCCGGGCTGGCCGAACAGGGCCTGGAGCTGGGCCAGGGTCTGGATCGCGTGCGGGTCGTGGGTCATGACGGTCGATGGTGAAGGGAATCCGGGGACGGCTCGAGTTTCGCGGCACTGCGCCCGCAGGCGATGGCCGTGCCGGCCAGCAGCGCCGCCGCCACGCCGTAGACCCAGGCCGACGAGGCAATGGGCAGCAACAGCCCGGCCAGCACCGGCCCGGCCCCCGCGCCGATGTCGCGCCAGGTCGAACGCGCCGCCAGCGCCTGCACGCGCTCGGGTCCGGGCGTGCGGTGCGCGACGATGGGCGCGATCAGCGGCAGCTGCAGCGCGCGCAGCACCACGATCAGCGCCGCGCAGCTCCAGAGCCAACCGAGGCCGAAGCCCACCAGCGCCAGCGCCGTGAGCAGCGACAGGCTCACCAGCAGGCGCTCGGCGCCGAAGCGCTCGGCCATGCGTCCGCCCACGGGACTGAGCGCGATCTCGGAGAAGTAGCGCAGCGCCATCAGCACGCCGGCCACCACCACCGCCGCGCCCGGCAGCAGGTCCTTGCCGAGGTACGACAGGCCGACGATGAACAGGCCGTCGAGCGCCAGCCCTTCCATGAAGGACCAGCCGTCGAGGCTGTTCGGCCGCTGGAAGCGCTTGGCGGTCACCGCGACCGGATGCGGCGCCGTCGGCAGCCGGCGCGCG
>NZ_JBZAYE010000742.1:0-3290 GCF_058244205.1 Variovorax sp. 20P10.2.4 | reverse complement strand
GGGGCGATGGTCGGGGCCGACCGCGCAGCCCGACAGCGCGAGGGCGAGCACCAGCGGCGCGAGGGCATGAGGGATGGACATGTCTTCTTCTCCAGACGTGGAATGGCGCGCGTTCAGGCGAGCCGGTTCCGGAACAACCAGGCGGCCAGCGGCAGCGTGACCAGGGCGATGACCGAGAGCGGAATGAGATTGGCCGCCACCGTCGAGAGCCCGACGCCCTCGAGGTAGACGCGCTGCACCAGGTCGATCGCGAAGCGCAGCGGGTTGGCCAGCGTGGCCATCTGCAGCAGCTCGGGCATGTTGCGCACCGGCGTGGTCAGGCCCGACAGCAGCATCATCGGCATCAGCAGCACGAAGGTGTAGAGCATGGCCTGCTGCATGTTGGCCGACACGGCCGAGATCGACAGCCCGATGCCCACGCTCGCGACGGTGAAGAACACCAGCCCGGTGTAGAGCGTGAACAGCGAGCCCGCCATCGGGATGCCGAACCAGAAGCGCGCCACCAGCAGCACCAGCGAGGACTGCACCAGCCCCACCAGCACCGGCGGCAGCGCCTTGCCGACCATGATCTCGAGCGGCGACATCGGCGTCACCAGCAGCTGGTCGAAGGTGCCCTGTTCGCGCTCGCGCGCCACCGACAGCGCGGTCAGCAGCAGCGTCTGCACCATGCTGAGCGCGGCGATCATGCCGGGCAGCAGGTTCCACCGCGTCTCGAGGTTGGGGTTGAACCAGGCGCGCGACTCCACGGCCAGCGGCGCCGGCGCCAGGCCCGCGCGGCTGCGCAGCTCGGCGTTGTAGCGCTCGACCACCGCGCCCACGTAGCCGGCGGCCGAGCCCGCGGTGTTGGAGTTGCGCGCATCGAGGATCAGCTGCACCGGCGCGCGCTGGCCGGCCGCGAGCCGCTGCTCGAAGTCGGGACCGAGCTGCACCACCAGCAGCGCCTTCTGCGTGTCGATGACCTCGCGGATGTCGGCCTGGGTGCGCAGCGTGGCGACGCGGTGGAACACGCCGGTGCCGTCGAGCCGCGCGACCAGCTCGGTGGCCGCGCCGCCATGGCTCTGGTCGAGCAGCGCATAGGGCACGTTGCTGAGGTCGTAGGTGGCGGCGTAGCCGAAGATCAGGCTCTGCATCAGCGTCGGCACGACCAGGATCACGCGGCTCGCGGGGTCCTTGAGGATCGCGAGCAGTTCCTTGCGGCAGAGGTTGGCGATGCGCAGCAGGAAGTCGAGCATGGTGCGGGTCCTTTCAGTCCAGGCGCTTGCGCGTGACCGCGCGCGCCAGCGCCAGCAGGCCCACCGCATAGGCGGCGAGGATGGCGCAGTCGCGCCAGATCAGCGGCCAGACGTCGCCCGCGAGGAACAGCGTCTTGACCAGTTCCATGAAGTAGGTGGCCGGCAGTGCATGCCCGATCACCTGCACCGCCAGCGGCGTGTTGCGCAGGTCGAACAGGAAGCCCGACAGCATCATCGAGGGCAGGAAGGTGGCGATCAGCGCCACCTGGCTGGCGAGGAACTGGTTGCGCGTGACCGAGGAGATCACCAGGCCCAGGCTCACCGCCACGACCAGGTAGAGCATCGAGCTCAGCACCACCACGACCAGCGAGCCGTACATCGGCACCGCGAACAGGAAGCGCGCGGCCAGCAGGCACAGCGCCAGCCCCAGCATGCCGACCGCGAAGTAGGGCACGATCTTCGCCAGCAGGATCTCGACCGGCCGCACCGGCGTGACGAACAGCGCCTCGAGGGTGCCGCGCTCCCATTCGCGCGCCATCACCAGCGCGGTGAGGAAGGCGCCGACCAGCGTCATGATCAGCACGATCAGCCCCGGCACCAGGTACCAGGTGCTGGTGTTGGCGGCGTTGAACCACATGCGCTGCTCGACCGTCACGCTGCCGATGGCGGGCGCGGCGCTGGCGTTGCCGCCGCGGTCGGCCTGCCGCAGCGCCGACTGGCCGATGGCCGCATTGAGGTACTGCAGCACGATGGTCGCGCGGCCCGCGTCGGCGCCATGCACGATCACCTGCACGCGCGCCTGGCCGGCCGCGAGCGTGCGCGAGAAGTCCGAGGGCACCCGCACGATGGCGTCGATGCGGCGCTCGCGCATCAATTGCTCGGCGTCGTGCATCGAGGCCAGCGGGATCGGCGCGAGCGTGGGCGAGAGCTGCAGCCCGGCCATCGCCTCGTGCGCGCCGGGCGAGGCGTCCTCGAACACGATCGCCACCGGCGCATGCTTGACGTCGAGCGACATGCCGTAGCCGAAGATCAGGATCAGCACCATCGGCAGCAGGATGCCGATCGCGAGGTTGCTGCGGTCGCGCAGCAGCTGGCGGAACTCCTTGCGCGTGAGCGAGACCAGGCGGGACCAGAAACCGCTCATGCGTGCACCTTCTCCTTCCGTGCCTTCTCGACGATGCCGATGAAGGCCTGCTCCATGTCGATGCGGCGCGCATCGTGCTCGCCGTGCTCGTCGCCCAGCGCCTGCGCGCGCACCTCGCGCGGCGTGCCGATGGCCAGCAGCCGGCCCGCGTCCTGGATCACGATGCGGTCGCAGTACTCGGCCTCTTCCATGAAGTGGGTGGTGATCACGACCGTGGTGCCGGCCTCGGCCAGCGCGGTGATGCGGCGCCAGAACTCGCGCCGCGCGAGCGGGTCGGCGCCGCTGGTGGGCTCGTCGAGGAACAGGATCTCGGGCTCGTGCAGCAGGCCGGTGGCCATCGCCAGGCGCTGGCGGTAGCCGCCGGGCAGCTGGCCGCTGGGCGCGTCGATCTCGCGCGCCAGGTCGAACTGGCGCAGCACCGCGTCCATGCGTTCGCGCAGTCGCGCCCCGCGCAGGCCGTAGGCGCCGCCGAAGAATTCGAGGTTCTCGCGCACGCTGAGGTTGCCGTAGAGCGCGAACTTCTGCGAGACGTAGCCGATGCGCCGGCGTGCCTGCGCGCGCGCATGGCGCAGGTCGACGCCGGCCACGCGCAGCTGCCCGCCGCTGGCCGGCAGCAGGCCGCAGAGCATGCGGAAAGTGGTGGTCTTGCCCGCGCCGTTGGGGCCCAGCAGGCCGAAGATCTCGCCGCGCCGCACGCTGAAGCTGGTGCTGGCGACGGCGGTAAAGTCGCCGAAGCGGCGCACCAGGTCCTTGACCTCGATGACGGTGTCGCCGGGCGTGGAGGAGGGCGCCGGCTGCCGCGCGATCGGCTCGGCGGGCTTCGGTGGCGGGTCTTCCTGCGTGCGCAGCAGCGTCATGAAACCGTCCTCGAGCCGCGGCGCCACGGGTTCGGCGGCCGCGCCCTCGAGCAGTTT
>NZ_JBZAYE010000741.1:0-3294 GCF_058244205.1 Variovorax sp. 20P10.2.4 | reverse complement strand
CTTGGCGCGAAACGGCTCTTAACGCACAAATCTTTGCGTTTGCGATTCTAGGCCTCTCCCGCTGTTAAAGCAAATATCTTTGCGTTAAAGTCGATTCACCATGAACACCGCCGTCCCGTCCGCCGTTCCTTCGTCTTCAGCCAAGCGCCCCGGCGGGCGCAGCGCACAGGTGCAGGCGCAGGTGCGCGCCGCGCTTGAGGAACTGGTCGCCGAACAGGGCCGAGAGCGCGTCACCGTGCCGGCCGTGGCCGAGCGCGCGGGCGTCAGCGCTTCCAGCATCTACCGCCGCTGGGGCGATCTTTCCGGCCTGCTGGCCGAGACCGCCACCCACCGCCTCGACCCCGACCGCCCGCTGCCCGACACCGGCACGCTGCGCGCCGACCTCGCGGCCTGGGCGCGCGAACTGATCGAGCACCTGGCCAAGCCGTGCAACACCTCGCTGCTGAAGGCCGCGGCCGCGCTGGCCAACGGCGACGAGGACACCGACTGCCTGCGCAATCGCCGCCGCGAGGCGCTGGCCCTGGTCGAGCAGGCCCGCGCGCGCGGCGAGGCCACGCCGACGGCCGAACAGGTGATCGATCACCTGATCGCGCCGATCGTGTTCCGGCTGGTGTTCGGGGGGGAGCCGGTGCGCGTGGAGCTGGGGGAGCGGCTGGTGGGGGAGTTGTTTGCGATCAGGCAGTGAGCGCCGTGCCCATGTCAGTCATGTTTAAAAATCAAACGAAAATCGACACGTTCTCACGATGTGTCGATGCCATCGACATGTCTCACGCCACGAGTTCGTCGAAAAGCGCGTCGTTGATGTAGTACTTTTCGCGGCCGTGGCGGCTTTCGCGCAGCACGCCCAGCTTGGCCAGCACCTGGAGATAGCCCGATGCCGTCTGCCGCTTGGCGATCCCGGCGTCGACCACGAACTGGATCTTGGTGTACGGGTGACGGAAGATCACCTCGACCAGGTCCTTGCTGTAGACGTTCGGCGCCTCCCGCTGCACCCGCTCCCGGACCCGCTCCATCAGCGCCCGGATGCGCATCACCTGATCGAAGGTCTGCTGGGCCGTGCTCTCCACCGCCCGCAGCATGAAGAGCAGCCAGTTCTCCCAGTCCCGTGATTCGGTCACCTGGCGCAAGCCATCGTAGTAGCCAGCCCGGTTCGCGATGAAGTAGCGCGACAGAAAGAGCACCGGGCTGTCCAGCAATCCCTTGTCGACCAGAAACAGCAGGTTCAGGATGCGCCCCGTTCGGCCGTTGCCGTCCGCGAAAGGATGGATGGCCTCGAACTGGTAGTGCATCACCGCCATCTTCAACAAGGGGTCGAGATCGTCGTCGCCATGGATGAAGCCCTCGAGGTTCGCGAGCTTTTCCCGGATCACGGCTTCGCCGACCGGCGGCGTGTAGATCACTTCACCCACGTTGTTCTTCAACGCGGTGCCAGGAACGACGCGCACGCCGAACTCGATCTGCTTGATCCGCTGCGCGATCTCGATGAAGAGGTTGGTGGCCAGCGGGCGCGTCTTCAGGGCCTCGAGCCCGAGGTACAGCGCCTCGCGATAGCGCAGGACTTCCTTGGTGTGCGCATCGGCCTTGCCATCGGCATCGGCGTCTGCGCGATACAGCTCATCGTTGGTGGTGACGATGTTCTCGATCTCGGACGAGAGCCGAGCCTCCTGCAAGACGATGCTGCTGATCAGGACGTCCTGATTCGGAATCTGCGCGGCGAGTCCTCGAAGGTTGGCCAGGACCCGGTTGGCGGAGATCGCCTGCTTGAGCACCGCCTTGCTTTCGAGCTCGATCGCGGGCGGCAGCAAGGGCAGCGCATTGAAGGGTTGCAGGCGATCGAATGCCATTCGGAAGGCCGGACATGTACAGGAAAGCGCCGATTCTTATGCATGTCCGCCTTGCCATGTTTAAGAAGCTCTACTTTTTAAACATGTTTGACAAAGAAGCAGGGAGCCCGCCTCACTTCTCCTTCGCCAACCCCAGCTTCTCGATCAGCACCTTCTCCCGCGCCACCGTGTCCTGCGCAAACTTCGTGTACTGCGCCGAGCTCATGTAGTCGGGCAGCATGTCGTAGCGCCCGAGCGCGGCGACGTAGCTCGGCTCCTCCATCGCCTGCTTGAAGGCGTCGTGCAGCTTCTTCACCACCTCGGGCGGCGTGCCCTTGGGGGCGCCGATGCCGAAGGGCGAGTTCTGCACGATGTCGTAGCCCAGCTCCTTGAGCGTGGGCGCGTCGGGGAACTTGGCCAGGCGCTTCTCGCCCCAGGTGTTGAGCACGCGCAGCTTGCCGGCCTCGACCTGCGGCGCGAAGCCGGTGCTGTCGGCGGCGGCCATGAGCTGGCCGCTGACCACGGCGAGCATCAGGTCGGCGCTGCCCTTGTAGGGCACGTGCTGCAGCTCGATGCCGGCCTTCTGCGCGACCAGCTCGGTGGTCAGGTGCGGGCTGGTCAGGGTGCCGGTGGAGCCGTAGGTCAGCTTGCCGGGATTGGCCTTGGCATAGGCGACGAAGTCGGCCCAGGTCTTGAACGGGCTGTTCGCGGGCACGACGATGCCGAAGGCATAGCCGGTCACGTTGATGACGTAGTTGATGTCCTTGAGCGGATCCCAGTTGATCTTGGTGGTGTAGCCGAGGCGGAACACGCCGAGCGGGATCTGGGCGATGGTGTAGCCGTCGGCCTGCGAGGTCTGCAGCGCCTGCGCGGGCAGGGTGCCGCCGGCGCCGGGCTTGTTGTCGACGATCACGGGCTGGCCGAGGATGCGGCTCGCGTTGTCGGCGAGCTGGCGCATGGTGATGTCGGTGGGGCCGCCCGCGGGGAAGGCGATCACCAGCTTGACCGGCTTGGCCGGAAAGGCCTGCTGCGCAAAGGCGGCCAGGGGCGCGGCG
Organism: Variovorax sp. 20P10.2.4; assembly: GCF_058244205.1. NCBI lineage: Bacteria > Pseudomonadati > Pseudomonadota > Betaproteobacteria > Burkholderiales > Comamonadaceae > Variovorax > Variovorax sp. 20P10.2.4. Next base: position 416 of record NZ_JBZAYE010000741.1, on the reverse strand, counting down.
AAACCGCAGGCGGCGAGCGCGGCGGCGCGGAGGAAGGTGTGGCGGCGGAGCATGGCGGCTGGGGTCCCGGCTGAATTTGAAAGAGCGCGATTGGGCCCCGCCGATCGGCACTAGACAACCGGGGCAGCCCTGATTTCCTCAAGGCCGCAAGGACATTCAGGCCTGCTCGAAGCCCTCGAGCACGTTCACCGCGTTGACGCCCACCTCGGCCACCGCATAGCCGCCCTCGAACACGAACACCGTCGGCAGTCCCGCGCGCGCGAGGTCCTCGCCCATGCGCAGGTAGTCGTCGCTGCGCAGCTTGAAGCCCGAGATCGGATCGCCCTCGAAGGTGTCGACGCCGAGCGAGACCACGAGCGCGCCGGCCTTCACCTCGGCGATGCGCGCGAGCGCGCTCGTCAGCGCCGCGCGCCAGC
>NZ_JBZAYE010000740.1:0-3295 GCF_058244205.1 Variovorax sp. 20P10.2.4 | reverse complement strand
CCGCGCAGGGCCAGGTGATCGCCGGCTTCAACGGCGGCAGCAACAAGGGCGTCGACATCGCCGGCAAGCTCGGCGAGCCGGTGGTTGCCGCGACCAAGGGCGTGGTCACGGTCAGCGAGACCCTGCGCGGCTACGGCAACGTGCTCATGATCGACCACGGCAGCTCGCGCATGACGGTCTACACCCACCTGCGCACCGCGCTGGTGAAGAAGGGCCAGACCGTGCAGAAGGGCCAGCAGATCGCCGAGATGGGCAATACCGACGCAGACCGGGTCAAGCTGCATTTCGAGGTTCGCGTGGGCGGGCGCGCGGTCGATCCGCGGTCCTTCCTGGCCGACGGGCGATAACCCCCGACTGACGGCGGGTCTCGCGATCCCCACCGGAATTGGGTGGACTTTGCGAATTGGGATTTCCGATCGCGCCCCGAACACGACGATCTGAATATTCCCGGCGGAGTTCTTTGTGCCCGCCCAATTGCGGACTCGACGATCCGCGGCGAATGCCGCGCCGCACAATGCCAGGCCACTCGCGGCTGCGATGAAGTCGAATGCATTCATCGATCGGGGAAGCTATTGATGTGCAGTCCGCACCCGGCTACGACTGCGGCCGGCCGGATTCCCAATGCGCCGGTCGATGCGTTGGCAAACTCCCCAATTCCCAAAATGGAATCCGAATTCCGGTTGCCAATCAGATAAAGTCGGCGGGCCGGATCCGAAAGCCGGCACGGATTGGCGATCGGCCAACGGATGCTTTTTTTGTAGACCACCTGTCGGCGACCTGTCCTGATTTCGATTTTGCGACAATTGCTGACAACGAAAAATGCGTTCGCGGCCTAATCTCGCCTGCTCTCCTCTCTCTTCACTCCAATACAAAGCATCTCCATGGCCAAGACATTCCAACAGGTCCAGAAGCAAATCGAACAACTCCAGAAAGAAGCGGATCAGCTTCGCAAGAAGGAAGCGGACGGCGTTCTCGAACGCATCCGCGAAGCCATCGAGGTGTATGGCTTCACGGCCGCCGAACTGGGTTTCGGTCGCTCGCCGGGCCGTCCGGCCGCCGCGGCGAAGCCCGCCGCGCGTAAGGGCCGCAAGGGTCGCAAGGCAGCCACGGGCAATGCGCCCAAGTTCCGGGACGACCAGGGCAATGTATGGAGTGGCCGTGGTCCGCGTCCCGGCTGGTTCAAGGCCGCGCTCGAAGCAGGCAAGTCGCCCGACGAACTGCTCGCGAAATAAAGCGACGGTCTTCGGGAAGCCCTGCTACCACCAGCGCGCCATCCCGAAGCCCGCTTCGGTGTTTTCGAATTGCACATGCGGCCCTTGCGGCCGCATGTCTTTTTTAGGGCTCGCCTGAATTGCGCAGCGACGCGGGCGGGCGTCGATCGACGGTCTGTCTTCTCGTCGGCACCGCGCCGGATACGAACCGGCGCTGGCATCAATTGACCATCGCCCGCCGAGTCCCCGCGTCATCGGGAATTGCGAGATCGCTATGCCCCGGCGCGCGGCGTCGCCGACGGCAACTCGCCGAACAGTGCCTTGTAGCGCTGCGAGAAATGGCTCAATTGATGAAAGCCCTGCGCCTCGGCCGCCTGCGACACGCTCAGTTGCGCGGTCGATGTCGCCAGCAGGCGATCGCGCACCGCATTGAGCCGCAGGCTGCGCAGGTAATGCACCGGCGTCGTGTCGGCCATCTGCCGGAAGCCGTTCTGCAGGCTGCGCCGGCTGGTGCGCAGGCGCCGGCACAGCGCATCGATGTCGGGCGGCGCGGCACCGCTGGCGGCCACGATGCGATGGCACTCCGAGACGATGAAGCTCGCCGAGCTGCCGGCCACGCCCGGTGGCGCGCCGGCCGCCCCCTCGAGCACGGCATGCAAGGCCTCGAAGGTGATGCGCGCGGCAGCTTCCTCGGCCGCGGCATCGCCGCCCTGCACCAGCCCCAGCAAGGCGTGCCGCAATCGCGCCACGGCTTCGGCCGGCGCGCGCAGCACCGGCTGCGACAGCAGGCGCAGCGCCTGCGGCGGCAACGGCCGCGCATCGAGCAGGCGGCGGAACTGCTCGGCCTCGAAGGTCACGGCCAGCAGTTCCATGCCGCGCGGGCGCTGCAAGGTGAAGTCGTCGCCCGCGCGCAGCAGGAACAGGCTGTGGTCCTCGAGCGCGCGGCCCTGCACGCGCGGAATGCCGGCGCCCTGGCCGTTGCCGACCGCGAAGCACAGCCGTCCCGCGGGCAGGCAGCCCTGCTGCACCACACGCTCGCTCATCCACTTGCGGAACACATGCACCCCGCCCGAGACCGCCTCGGCCAGCGTGCTGCGCATCACGCCCTGCGACAGCTGCAGGTAGCGCTGCTGCCATTCGGGCGCGGAGGCGCCATGCAGGTGGAAGTCGTCGAACAGGTCGAGGGTGAGGGCCATGCGTGGGCAAGGGGGCGGTGGGTTGCCAGCGTACGCCGGCCCGCGCATTTTGCCGATTTGGGTTAACGAGCGTTCGGCCTCCCGCCGCACACTGCCGGCCTCCCTGGAGTCCGACCATGGCTACAACGCTTGCATCGCATGGCCGCAAGGCCTTCACCACGGCGCTGGTCGCCTGCGCGGCGGCGCTTGCCGGCTGCGGCACGGCGCCGAACGCCCTTCCCTCTTTTCCCCCTTTTCCCTCTTCTTCTTCCAACCAGAGCAGACCCATGACCGAGGAACAGACCCGACAAGCCGTGCAAGGCGACTGGATCAGCATCGCGCCCGAAGTCCGGCCCAGTGCCGCGAAGAATGCCGACGGCACGCTCAAGCCCTTCTACCTGAAGCGTGCCTTCAAGGCCCTGCCCGACGACCGCTTCGAGCTCGCCATCGTCAATTCGGCCGACCCGAACGGCGCCGTGCCGCTCGCACGCATCCTCATCAAGGGCCACATGCTGTGGCGCGGCGCGCACCCGATCGCGGCCGGCGCGCAGAAGGTGGACTTCGTGGCCGACGAGGCCTACGAGGTCACGCCGCTGATCCAGGGCTTCGCCGACCTGCTGAACCAGGTGGCGAGCCAGGGCTATGCGAAGTGGGAGGTCAATGGCACGCAGAGCGTGTTCGGCAAGAGCTTCGCGCCCTTCGGCCTGGCAGCGGGCCGCCATTTCATGGAGTACGACCTCGTCTACCTGCGCGGCGACATGCTGTTCTGGGGCGCGCGCCACATCGACGGCCGCGGCTTCGACACCGAGCAGAACCGGCCGACCAACCTGCAGATCCCGCTGGTGCGCCCCTGATCAGCGCGCGAGCGTGGCCTCGATGAAGGCCACGGCGCGCGCCAGTCCCTGCTCG